>JBEIRZ010000610.1:0-1970 GCA_040375695.1 Planctomycetaceae bacterium | reverse complement strand
CGTCCACCCGGATGACCGCGAGGGGATGCGGGCCGACGCGGAGCGGCTTGGGGTTCGATTGGTGGATGGGGGGCGGGAGCGGGTCGACAGCGTCTTGGCGGGGGTCGACGAGGTCGAGCGGCTCGATCGTCAGCGGGCGATTTTGCCGGAGCGACGCTGGGTGGCGATTCATGACGCGGCGCGGCCGTTGGTCCCGGCGGGCGACCTTGCCAACGTGCTGGGTGAGGCCTTTCGGAGCGGCGCGGCGATCCTTGCCGCACCGCTGCGGGGAACGATCAAGCTCGGTTCGGACCAAGGGAAAGTCTCCCGAACGGTCGACCGGAGCCGGATGTGGGAGGCGTTGACCCCCCAGGTCTTTCGGCTGGAACTTTGGAAATCGGCCCACCGCAGGTGGCGGGGGCGGCCGGTCACCGACGATGCCGAACTTGTCGAACGGAGCGGCTTTGAGGTAAGCCTAGTACCCGGATCTGCCGAAAACTTGAAAATCACGCATCCCGAAGATTTGGTTTTGGCCGAAGCGATCCTGGCTCGACGCCGGGGGGCCGGGGCCGGGCGGGTGACGCGAAACGAACCGAGCTGAAAGCGAATTAAGACTATGGACCTGATTGACGAACTGCGATGGCGAGGGCTCATCCATCAATGCACCGATGAGCCTGGGCTGAGAAAGTTGCTCGGCGAGGGGCGACAGACGATCTACATCGGCTTTGACCCGACGGCCCCCAGCCTGCATGTCGGCGGGTTGATGCAGTTGATGATGTTGCGGCGTTTCCAACGTGCCGGCCACCGGCCGATCGCGCTGGTCGGTGGGGCGACGGGGATGATCGGCGACCCGAGCGGTAAGAGCGAGGAGAGGAACCTGCTGAGCGCTGACGACCTGCGACGCAACGTCGAAGGGGTCGCGGCGCAGATGCGGAGGTTCCTCGACTTTGACGGCCAGCAAGGGGCGATGTTGCTGAACAACTACGACTGGATGCGGCCGTTCAGTTATCTCGATTTCCTGCGTGACGTCGGGAAGAATTTTTCGATCGGCCAGATGCTCGGTAAGGAATCGGTACGCTCGCGGTTGGATAGCGAAGCGGGGCTCAGTTACACCGAGTTCAGCTACATGTTGCTGCAGGCCTATGACTTCGTTCACCTGGCACGTCAGCACGGTTGTCGGATCCAGGCCGGGGGGAGTGACCAGTGGGGGAACATCACCGCGGGGATCGACCTGGGTCGGCGGATGCTCGGTGAGTCATTGTTCGGGATCACCGCCCCGCTGCTGACGACTTCGGATGGGCGAAAGATGGGGAAGACCGAATCGGGAGCGATTTGGCTCGACCCTGAGCGGACCAGCCCGTATGCCTTTTATCAATATTGGTTCCGGGTCGAGGACGCCGATGTGATGCGATGCATCGCGTATCTGACCGAGATCGAGCGATCGGAGTATGAGGAGTTGGCGAAGCAGACGGCCGAGGACCCCGGGGCGCGGGCCGCGCAGAAACGGCTTGCCGCCTGGATGACCCGCTTGGTGCATGGCGACGAAGGTTTGGCTTCGGCCAACCGGGCGAGCCAGATCCTGTTCGGGGGCGAGATCGACCGCCTGAGCGATCGGGAGCTGAACGAGATCTTCGCCGACGTCCCCAGCAGTGAGCAGTCGAAATCGGTGCTGGAGGGTGAGGGTTTGTCGGTTGTCGACGCGATCAGGGGTGCCGGGTTGGCGGGGTCATCGAGCGAAGCCCGTCGCGCGATCACGGAGGGTGGGATCTATGTCAACAATCGACGTGTGTCCGACCCCCAGCAGCGATTGACGCCAGCCGACCTGGCGGGTGACACGGTGATGGTGCTCCGCAAAGGGAAACGGAATTACGCCTTGTTGCGATTCGTGGCGGGGTGAGCCGGGATGGGCGATCCGATCACACCTGTCGGCGGGAGGCCATTTCCGCGCGGTCGTGGAAGACGAAGTTACGGCTGTTGCGAAAGAAGGTGAT
>JBEIRZ010000520.1:0-2736 GCA_040375695.1 Planctomycetaceae bacterium | reverse complement strand
TGAGCACCGGGTCAAAAACGAAATAGGTCACCGTGCGTCTGCCCCACAAATGCGCCAATTCCTTAATTTCCGCATTCCAACCCTGAACATTTCGGGTTACGTCGAACAGTTCAGAGGCGAAATGGATCCGATGGCCGTCGCTATCGATGAGGGGATCGACTACCTGGAAGACTCTCGCAAGTTCGGCGGCGACATCGAGTTTTCTTGAACTCAGAATTTCGGCCGAACAGTGATTGAGCCGTTTGATTTCTTCAGGTGGTAGGAACGGAAACAAGGGAGTTTGGAAGGCTGATATCCCGACGTGCCGTAGGAGGTGCACCGTGTTTGAGGCCAAGTTCCGGCGTCCGCGGGCGACATGCGAACTGACCATGGAAACGAAGGTGTCCGAAGTCGCGAAAGGTTTGAATAAGTGTGCGGTCGCAAACTTCGCGTGGTTTGCCACCGGATCTGCGCGACTGACTTCAAATTCGATCCATATTCGCCGCGAAGCATCTGCGGTCTCAAGGCAAACGTCAGCCTTGGGGCTGTAACCGATTAGCTTTTCGTAATCTTTGGAAAGTACGGAGGACTCGGTAGAACACTTCCATCCCGGAGGGGCTTGATTGGCAAACGTGTCTTGCAGGAAGTTGGCGAGCGTTCCCATGCGATGATCGTAGGTCCGGATTCGTGCTAAGGTTCAGCTATTAAACGCTTTTCATCGGCAACGCCCCCGTGAGGAGAAAAACGCAAGGCCCACGAGTAGTCCTGTACGACGGCGATCGACACATATCCTATTTTATCCAAGTCTAGGAGATTCGCAGCTGCTCGGATGTTCAAGACCGGTGGGGCGAAGTTTGGAAAAGTTTAGCTGGAAAAATCGCTGATACAGGGTTCCCAGGAAATAGAGCGCACCGACGAATGCACGGATCGCGAGGTTGCGAAAGGCGAAGCCCTACTTCCACCGCGGGGCGAATCATATTGGCAAAAGGTGAATACCGAATGCCGGGTATGGCACCTAAGAATTTGCGAGAGAAAAGACGATCCCTCACTCACGTGTCGGGTTGCCATGAATAAAATCGCGTGACGATTGGTGATGGTAGAGCTAAAGGTTTTGTCCCGGTGGCGGTTGTCGATTACGAGCACCATTCCATTGAGCACGAGTACCATTGCATTGAGCGCGATGTCTGGTCCATTGGGCGCGAACACGGCTGCGCTGTGGATGGGTGAGGTGCGGTGGGTCGGATAGTTGATCGGTAAGCGATGATGATGACGAAGAATCGAAATGCCCCTTCTTGCCTTAGGCCCTTCGTGGTGAATCCGACGCGCGCTGGCCAGCGATTAAGATCGGCGACTTCTTGAATCCCGGGTAGGGTTAATCGGGCAGGGCAATTGAGAATCTTTCGAAGTGGTTGTCGGTGGGCCAATTCGATACTTCGGCGGCCGCTTCGTGTAACGCCCGGTCGACTTCCGCGCCGAGCTTTTCGGTCTTGGGGCTGTGGCGGGTGTTTAATAGCGCGATGAAATTCTTCTTGTCGTGCCGACGGATCATGATCGTTGATGTTCCCGGTAACGAACCGCTGTGCCAATGATGCACCCCGCCGCCGGGCAGTTCGCGGTTGTTCCATCCCAACGAGTAATAGACGGCGTCGTCCTCTTTCGCCGCGTCGGCTTTCGCAGGGTCTTGTTGAGGGGAGTCGTCTTTTGCGGAGTCCTCTGTTGCAGCGTTCGGTTTTTTGGTGACCGTACTTTGGGGTGGCGTGGGTCGGGCGTGCATTTGGTCGATCGAGGCGCGGTCGAGGACCGGGCAGTGGTCAGGGGAGTCGAAGGCGGCGGCGAAGCGGGCCAAGTCGATGGCGGAGGCGATCCAGCCGCCGTGCGAATCCATCGCTTCGAGGTACCAACTGCCGTAAGGGTGCGGGACGGGCATGCCGAAATCCGCGGCGAAGACCGAATCGGCGGTGCCGGGGTGGTGGTAACGTGATTCGCCAGGGGTTCGATCGGCAAGCCGTGTCCGGCCGATCCGCATTTGGGTGATCCCCAGTGGTCGCAGCACCTTGTCGCGGACGTAGGCTTCGTAAGTCATCCCCGACTTCGATTCGATCACCCGGCCCAAGAGGTTGTAACCGAAGTTGGAATAGGCGTAGCGGGTGCCGGGGTCGAAATCCAGCGGCCTATTGAACATCACCCGGATGACGTCGCGTGCGCCGGCGGGTGGGGCGATCTGGAGTTCGTCGGCGAATTGGCCCGATCGGAACATCGGGTCGAAGGATCGATCGCGATCCCAGCCGCCGCGGTGTTGCAAGGCCTGTCGCACGGTCACTTGTTGCCAACGCGGGTCGACCTTGGATCCGTTGAGCTTGATCGCTTCTTGAAACGGTTCTGTCATCCCCGATTGGTCGATCAGCGGGGCGTCGAGCGTGATCGCCCCTTGGCTGGCGAGCCGCAGCACGGCGACCGCGGTGATCGGTTTGGAGATGCTGGCGATGCGAAAGAGGGTTTGGGGGGTGACCGGTTGTCCCGTATCCAAATCGGCGACGCCATAACCGCTGGCATGCACCAAGCGACCTCGTTCGGTAACCGCGATCGCCAAGCCGGGGACGTGGTGTTCGCGGATCAGACGCTGGGCGAGGCGATCGAACGGTTCGAGCGTCGGGAGGTTGTCGCTGTGGCGCAGCGACGAGACGCTCCCGGCGTCAAACCCATCGGGCCAGGTGTAGGTCGCCTTGTTTCGGGGTAGCGGTTCGTCTGCGGTTGTGG
>JBEIRZ010000179.1:0-8924 GCA_040375695.1 Planctomycetaceae bacterium | reverse complement strand
CGCGCACCGCCACAATGACCGACTGACTGGTGACCCCCGGGGCGAACGTCAACGTGCCGACCTTTGCGGTGTAATCGGCGCCAGCCACCGCGGTCCCGTCGGCCGTCGAGTAGCTGACCGATACCGGCGATTGGCTCGGGTACGACAGCGTCACCACAAACGTCAGGTTCACCGTACCGCTGTTCGGTTCGGTCACCGAAGGGGCGTTGATCGAGAGCAACGGCAAATCATCGACGATGAATGCTCCCGAATCGGTTGCCGTGCTCAAGTTACCCAACCGATCCGCGAACCCTCCGGCGATCGATCGGATCGACACCGCGCCAGGAGAAAAATCTCCGACGAAGGAATAGCGGTAGGTGTTCCCAGCGACCAACACGCCAGCCCCTGCGAGCGTGACGCCAGCCGCGGCCTCGCCGACCAGCGTGAATTCGTCCCCAGGATCGGTGACGCTCGTCGGTTCAAGTCCGCTGACCGCGTCGACGAAGGTGACATCGATCGTCCGTCGCGCGTTGAGTAAATCGAAAGGGATCGAACCACCGTTCGAAGGATCGGCAAGCGTCACCGAGGGGCCGAGTCCGTCGAAGGCGACCCGATTGTCGACGCTGGTCGATGCGCGGTTCAGATTCCCTTCGTCATCGATCGCGACGTCGGCGGCGATGCTGGCGACGACGTCACCTTCCCCCGCCATGCCGGTCACCTCGACGTCGAAGTTCGTACCCGAACCGGATGGGGTGACGACCGCGACGAGCGACCCGGGTCCGCTCAACGTGATGTCTGACGAATCAAAACCGAAGACCGTTTCGCTGAAGACGACGGTAAAACGGATCGGCGAACCGGCGGTCGGGTCGACTTGGCCGATCGCCTGCTCGATCGTTACCCCCGGGGTAGACGACGCATAGGACAATATCGCGATAAACGCATCGTCTTCGCCGGCGCTGACCAGATCGAATGCCGCCGCTCCCGGATCGAAGTCGGCCGTCCCCTGAAACGACCCTGTCACCAAGAGCGACAAGTCGGCGCTGCCTAGAAACGCGAACGGGTAATCGTTACCCGCGCCACCCATCCGCCCCGCCCAGGCATAGGCGCCCGAGGCGGCGGTCAACCGCGCGATGAAGATGTCGTCTCCTCCCGCACTCGTCAGATTCGCGACCCCCGACCCGGGATTAAAATCCGCCGTCCCCTGGAATGCCCCCGTCACAAAGACCGTCCCCTCACCATCGCTCGCGATCGCGATCCCGTGGTCATTCGCCCCACCCCCAAGCTTCTGCGCCCAGCCCATGATTCCGGCGCTGTTCAGCTTGCTGACAAACGCATCATTTCCGCCGACAGGCGTCAGGGGGTAGCTGCCGGCGTTAGGGTCGAAATCGACATCACCCCAAAAGTATCCCGTCGTGTAAAAATTTCCCGTGTTGTCGACGAACAACCCGCCCGCCCGTTCGGTCGCAGGCCCACCGACCTGCTTCGCCCAAACGACCGAACCGGCATTCGACAGCTTCCAATAAAAGACGTCTTCATAGCCGTTGCTGGTCATCGACAAAGTACCGGCACCAGGGTCGAAATCTGCCGTCCCGGTGAAGTCACCGATGACGTAAACGTCGCCGAGGCTATCGAGCCCGACATCCACGCCGCGGTCCTCGCCCGATCCACCCGTCGCGGCGCCCCAGCGAAACGCGCCACCACTCCCCAAGCTCATCGCCCACGCATCGAGATCCCCCATGCTCGTCGCCGAATACGTCCCTGCCCCCGGGTCGAGATCGACCGTGCCGCCGAAAGTGCCGACCGCGAACAGATTCCCTGATGAATCACGCTCGATCCCATACGAATCGACGTCCCCCGTCCCGCCGAACGTCTTGACCCACCCGAAGTCGCCCGCCGATGTCAGCTTCAACACGAATCCGTCCTTGGTCGTCCCGGCGTTGACGCTGAACGTCCCCGACCCAGGATCAAAATCGACTGAACCACGAAAACTTTCGGTCAGATAGATCGCCCCTGACGGATCGACGACCATGTCCCCGCCGAAATACCCGAACTCGCCATCCAGGGTTCGCGCCCACAACAACCCGGCCGCCGAATACTTCGCCACGTACAGCGACCCCGATTTCGACACCACCCCAGGCCCCGGATCGAAATCGACCGTGCCCCCCATCTTCCCCGCGATGTAGACATTTCCCGAAGAGTCATTTTTGACGACACGCGCCTCGTCAGAGAAAATGTCGCCCAATCGAAAAGCGCTCTCAAATGCCAAGTCCGAGGCGAGCGGCAGACGACTTTCCAGCCGCTGCACCCCCAACAACTCGCCTCGCAACCGCCTCCGGGCCGCGTCGCGACGGGGACGCCCCGCGTAAGGATCCGTTCGGCCGATGCGCCAATTGCCCGTTGCCTTCCACATGATTCGCTCCGCTTTCCCCGCCGAGGATCACTCGGAGGGGGCTGTGGCGTCTGCCGAGGCGAAACGCCGGTTGAGTGGGAAGACGGGCGGCGATCTTGCGTCCCCTTCGCACCCCCTACGGAAAACCGCACGCGTCCAAGCAACAATCGCGCTCGGCTCAGAACGGGTGAAGAGTCAAAACCGCTCACTTCGTCGTGATCTTGAATCTTACGCAGATCACCCGGACGGGAAAACAAAGCGAATGGGGGGGTCGAGAGCCCCCCTGGTCAGCAAAAGCCAAGTCGAACCATCGATCGTCCTGGTCACTCGGACCGGAAGCAGCCGAAAACGATTTCAGATCGTTTGGTCACTTAGCCGGGATCGCGTAACCGGGGCGGACCCCGGCCAAGATCATCGCCGCGAGCGCCACCAGACAAGCGGCGACCAAAAGCAACAGGATCGTGGCGACCCGATCCCCAAAGCGTTGCCGGAGCCGATCGACGCTCCGCAATCGAATCAAACGCTCGGATCGCATCACCGCGCAGGCACCGATCCAGCAGGCCAACCCCATGGCGACCCCTCCGACCAACCACTCACTGCCACTGCCCGCCATGCCACTGCCCGCCATGCCACGCTTCCTGCCCAAAGCCATTCGAAGCTGCCGATCTTTCAGTCCGCCGAATCCTGCTGCGCCTTTCGCTCCAATGCCTGGATCTCGACCCGCGCGGCCTCCAGGTCAGGGGCGATCTCGACGGCCCGACGAAGGCTGCGGATCGCCGAGTTCAAATCGCCAACAACGATCCGACACCGAGCCATCCCCAACCATGCCGGATAATGGTATCGGCAATGGACGACGCAATTGTGATAGGCCTCGGTCGCGGCGTCGAACTGGTCCAGCCCGTACCAACAAATCGCCAACTGGTGATAAACCTCGGCATACTCCGGTGCCTGATCGGCCAAGATCAATGCCGGGGCAAGCGCCGCGGCATGCTCACCCTGCTCATTCAATCGCGTCACCTGAACCAACCGGTTCCGATGCTTCGGCTCGGCGGATCGAACCAACAGCCCGCGAAACGACTCGTCCGCAACCCGCCGAACGCCCCGCTCGGCATCCGATATCGCACGCCCCAACGGGTCCAAAGACGCGGTGTTCCCAACCACCCCCAACGCCACCGCGGCGGCATAACGATTCGGCATGTCACCGCGGCTCAGGATCGCGGCTAAGGTCCCGTTGGAGTAAAATCGGCGGACGCCAGCAGCAAACCGGACCGAACTTCGGTCTTCCAAATACTTTTCGTGGGCAGCGATCAGTCGGGTGCGACGCGGGTGCGAGGGACTCAAGGTGAGATTACCCAACTCGATAGGGAGCGATGGGATCGACGTTCGGCCAAAAGCATGGCCGCTTCGTCGCCGGGACCTTGCCATGCCGCCTCTTGGCACGCCTACTCATCCTAGGCCCGCCAACCGCGAAAGCAAGTTTTCGATGTTTCAACCGATCAGGCCACGTCGACCTGACTCAGTCTCCATCCTAGTTGCCCAGATTAACAGCGGCAAGAAAATCGCGGCTTCTCCTCACAACTTTCCCAGACCGCTGGCCCGATTAATCGGACGGCCTCCCATCGGTCCGACACGACCTAAAATCGCTTTCGCGACCCTGATCACCGCCGCATGCCTCGTCTTATTCGGCGGCCTGCCGGCCCCAGCTCAGGTCCCAGCTCAGCAGCGTCAACCCACGCCCGGCGGCGGTGCCAATCTCGTTAAGCCCGATGCCCGGACGACTCGGCAGGCGATGCGAGAACCCCCGGCGAGCCCCGTCGACCCCGAGCTCATCGATCGGCTGACGACGACCATCCGCACGTCGATCGATCAGCGTCCGTTACGCGAGACACTCGACCAATTCGCGCGGTTGGGTGGGTACAACCTCTGGGTCGATCGACGCATCGACCCCGACCAAACGGTTTCCCTCCCAGCCGGCCCCAAGACGCTCTTCTGGGCGCTCGATCAGGTGGCGACGGCCGCCGGGGTAAAGGTCGTCGCGATCGGCAACCTCGTGTTGGTCGGCCGCCCCGCATGGGTCGATCGACTGACCGGCTTGATCCTGATCAATGGAGACCGCTTTCGCCAATTTCCCCCCGCAACGATCAGCTGGCCCGAAGCGAGCACCCCGGCCGAAGCGATCCTCGCCATCGGCCCCATCCCCGAAGAAAACCGCAAGCGTCCCCAGCCCAATGGCATACCACCGGACAACGATGTACCACCGGACAATGACGCGTCCCTCCCTCACGACCTCTGGCCCGCGACCCGCTTGCAAGCGATCCCCAGGCCGCTCGCCAAGCTGCTCGTCGAATCGCAGTTCGAACCCGCAGACGACACGGCCAACGCTAACGCTAACGCACGCGACAACAACAACGCTAGGGCCCGCGATGACGAACGTTTCGATGAAGACGCCGCGGCCAAACGGCTGATCGTCCGCTACCCGGCCGGCCCGCACCTCGCACGGCTTCGCGAGGGTGTGGCCGCAGCCGATCCTTCCGCCGCCGTCAAACCACTCGCCGCACGTGACTCGGTCGAGGTCATCGGTTCATCGGCCGCACACGTCGCCGCGATCCGCGCGCTGCTCTCACGCCCCCCCTCCGAAACGCCTCCCAAGGTCGACATCGATCGCGTCCGATTCGCATTCAACCTCCGCGGCGTCCAAGCCGGTCTCGCCTTCCAAAATCTCGCGACCGCCGCCGACCACACGCTCGAGGTCGACCCCGCCGCCCAAGCCGCCTGTCTGCAACTGGTGATGCTCCAAGCCGAAGACAAAACGCTGCGGCAACTCGTCGAACTGATCGCACAACAGGTCGGGGTCCGCGCCACTTGGGGTGATCACCGGTTACAGATATCGCTCCCATGAAACGCGCGACGCGACCATCACGACACGCCGCGCTGCCTCAACATCACCGCACAACATCACCGCTTAGCGTTATGGCCCGACGGTGCGGACCGGCATGTCCGGGAGCGATTCCAAAAACGTGCGGCCATACGGTTTCGTTTTGATCCGCGGGTCCAGCACCACGACGATCCCGTGGTCGGTAGCGGTCCGTATCAAGCGGCCGAATCCCTGACGGAATTTGATCACGGCCTCCGGGAGCTGATAATCGCGGAACGGATTCCCTCCGGCCTTGCGGATCGCTTCGAGCCGGGCTTCGAGCAGCGGATGGTCGGGGACGCCGAACGGCAACTTCGTGATGATCACGTTTTGCAGCGCGTCACCCGGGACGTCGACCCCCTGCCAAAAGCTGTCGGTGCCCATCAGGATGCTGCGGGGGTTGGCGCGAAAACTTTCGAGCAATTGCGATCGGTTCATGTCGCCGGCCTGGCTTAACAACAACATCTGCCGTTCGTTGGCCCACGGCAAGATCGCGGCCGCGGTCCGGCGTAGCAGGTCATAGCTGGTGAAGAGCACGAAGGCGTGGCCATCGGTCTTGGCCAAGAACCGCTTCACCTGCGCCGGCAATGCCGATTCGAACGCGGCCCGCTCGGCCGATGGGTCCGGCAACCCGGCGACGACGATCACCTCGGCCTGTTGGTCATACCGAAACGGGCTGCCGACGCGAATCGTCATCCCGCCGCTGAGCCCGACCCGCGACCGATAAAAAGAGAACGTGTCGTCACGGCCCACGGCCAACGTCGCGCTCGTCATGATCACGCTGCGGATCTGTCGGCTTTGAAAGAGCTCCTCGCGGAGCGCCGCGCCGACATCGATCGGGGCCGCCGCCAAAGTGATCCGTTCGTTCCGCCCCCGCGTCGTCTCACGCTCGATCCAATAAACGGCGTCTGCGAGCAACTGCTTGTTCCATTCCTTCAGCGACCCGGACAAACTCATCAAACGGTCGTGCGCCGCGTCGAAATCCTTCCGCTCCGATTCCTCTTTCAGCGCTTGGCCGAACGCCTTGACCCGCACCGCGAGCGATTCGAGCGGTTCGCTGAGCGAATTCGCGACGACCTCGCTCTGACGCACACGACCCTGCGTCTCGCTTTGGGCTTCGAGCCAATCGAGCAGGTCGGCGAAGTAATTCGAAGCAGCGAAACGGGCCTGGTTAACGAGCATCTGCAGCGATTTCTGATCGTGCGCGACGAGCAACCCACGCTGCGTCCGATCGTTGTAGAGCTTGTTGAGCTGGTAATCGATCTGGCCGTTGGTCAAGCGGATGCCGAGATAATCGCTCGCCACCGCTTCGATCGTGTGGCACTCGTCAAGTACCACCGCGTCGTAATCGGGCAACAGCGACACGCCCTGACGCCGCAGCGCCAGATCGCTGAAGAACAGTGCGTGATTGACGATCAAGATCTGGGCCCGCGAAGCCCGACGCCGCGCCTGAAAGTAATGGCACTGGTTGAACGTCGGACACTTTCGCCCCAAACAATTCCCGGTATCACTGGCGACCTCGTCCCACACCGCAGGGGACGGTTTGAAGTCGAGCGTCGCGAGGCTCCCGTCGGTCGTCTCCTTGGACCACCGCACGATCCGATCGAGCTGCTGCAACTGCTCGTCGCTGCCGAACAGCGCGATCGATCGCGTCTGGGCATTGGCGAGCCTGCGCAGCGAAACGTAATTCCCCCGCCCCTTCACGAGCACCGCCGAGAATTCGCGAGGGATCACGCTGTTGAGCAGCGGCAGGTCCTTCGCGACCAATTGTTCCTGCAGGCTGATCGTGTGCGTCGAAATCACGACCCGCCGTGACCGCCGTTCCCCAGCACCGCTCCCCGAAGCCGCGACCGCCGATTCCGGATCGTCCGGATCGTCGATCTCGCCGCGGCCAGATAAGGTCGCGTCTTGCCTCGAAACGTTTTCGAACGCACCCTTCGCCGAAGTCGACCGGCCCGCGTCGCTCGCCCCTTGCGTCCCCACAGCGGGCCCGTCGGCCGAAGCCCGCTGGCCCTGCACCTCGTCCTGGCCCTGGTCCTCGGTGGCATGCAGGATCGCCGGCACAAGGTAGGCGAAGCTCTTTCCCGTTCCCGTGCCGGCTTCGGCGACCAAGTGCTTGTTTTGCTGCAGCGCCGCCGCGACCGCCGCGGCCATTTCGAGCTGCTGCGGACGCTGTTCGTACGATGGCAATCGCCGCGCGATGCGCCCTTGCGGCCCGAGGATCGATGCGACGTCGAGAGGTTCTGTCACGGTTCCATCCGGGAGTGGGTCAAACCCTCGAAACGTATTGCGAACTGAGTCTTCGGATCAGCTTGCGGAGCTCCAAAACGCTGATCGTTGCCAACACCTGCTGCACCGCCAACCCCGTCCGCTGGACGATGCCATCGATCCCGGTCGCTTCGGTCCCGATCGTATCCAGTACCAAACGCTCGCGGTCATTGAGCAGCGCTTCGGCCGCTTGATGGACCGCGCGTCCGCCCTCGACCGCGACCGGTGAGGCGAGCGGCCCGAGCGCTTCGAGCACATCCTCGACGTGACGAACGAGCCTCGCGCCGTCACGGATCAACAGGTTCGTCCCCTCGCTCGCCCGGCTCGTCACCGGACCGGGCAAGGCCAATACCTCACGCCCCTGCTCCCCCGCCATCCGCGCGGTGATCAGCGAACCGCTCCGCTCGGGGGCCTCGATCACCAACGTCGCGTGCGTCAACCCGCTGATCAATCGGTTCCGCTGCGGAAACGTCCCCGAATGCGGCTTCGTCTCCGGATGAAACTCGCTCAGCCACGCGCCGCTGGACAAGATCTCCTCGGCCAGACCGGCGTTCTCCGGCGGATAAAGGTGTTTCAAACCACAACCGAAAATGGCCAACGTCCTCCCGCCCCCATCGAGCGCCCCCCGGTGGGCCGCCGTGTCGATCCCCCTCGCCAAACCGCTGACAACCGTTACCCCCGCCTTCGCCAACCCGTAGGCCATTCGCTCCGCCTGCCCTCTACCGTAGGGCGTCGCATGCCTCGTCCCGACGATCGCCACCGATAGCGAATCCCGCTTCAGCAACTCACCCCGCACGAACAGGACCGGCGGCGCGTCAGACAACTCGCGCAGCCCCGCCGGGTACGCCGCCGAATCGCTCGATAGGATCGCGACCCCGGCCTCCTGACACCATGACAACAGGGCATCGATGTCGACCTGCCCCGCAGGATCACGGATCGTTTTAGCGAGCTTCGGGCCGATCCCCCGCACCGCCCGCAATTCCACCTCCGAAGCAGCCAACACCGCCTCAGCCGTCCCGAAATGATCGACCAAGTCCGATAACGTTCGCGGCCCCACCCCAGGCAACATCGCCAACCGCAAACGGTCACGCAGCCGCGGGTCGACAGCCGCACGCGACAACGGTCCGGCTGCGGGTTGGGGCATCAAGCGTTTCGCGAATGAGGGACCTGGATCGGAAGTGGACAGCCACATCGTTATCGCGACCCACTCCCATCCGGTCAACAACCGACCGGCTAAAGGTCGCGGTTTCGACCCGGCCGACTGAGATACGGCCCATCGGCCAAGCCCTACGCCTAGCCATCTGCCAAGCATTTGTCTCGCCGTCGAACCGCCCCGAGACACCGGCCCAAAACGAACGTCGCCCGGTCGGTAAT
>JBEIRZ010000484.1:0-3086 GCA_040375695.1 Planctomycetaceae bacterium | reverse complement strand
GGCGTGGGCCGGGGCGACCGTTGCCCAACTCAGCGACTTGCATATCGGCCCACAGGTCGATCCGCGTTACCTCCATGGCGTCTTCGACCAAGTCAAGAAGCTCGCACCCAAGATCGTCGTGTACACCGGAGACTTCATCAGCTACACGACTGACCTGCGAAGAAACGCGTCGAGCATTTTTGCCCAATTGCCGCTGGGGACAGAAGCGACGTTCGGCGTGCTCGGGAATCATGATTATGGAAACCGTTGGCAAGACACCGCGTTGGCTGACGAAGTCATCGCGTTGACCACATCCGCCGGCGTCCGAATCCTGCGGAACGAGTCGGTCGATCTGGACGGGCTCAAAATTCTGGGGATGGATGACCTTTGGGCCACGCAAATCGACGTCGCAGGGACGCTCCGAACGATCGGACCCGATGACCCCGCCTTGGCTTTGGTCCATAACCCCGACGCGGCCGATTGGCCCGGTTGGGGCCGCATGAGCGGTTGGATACTCTCCGGACATACCCATGGCGGGCAGTGCAAACCGCCATTCCTTCCACCGCCTCTGTTGCCCGTTCGGAATCGACGTTACACCAGCGGCGAATTCTCGCTCGATGGCAAGCGCCGGCTCTACATCAGCCGTGGGGTGGGGCATCTGTTGCGGGTTCGATTCAACGTCCGTCCCGAAGTGACCCTCTTCGAGTTGGCTTCATCGAACGTTTGAACCCCATCGGAACGTTCCGCAGGACCGTCCCTTTTTTTGATGGAATTGACGGCCCTTTGCGGTATGCTGTTCCCTTCCTTCAGGGGCTGTCCGTAACGCCCCGCTCGGTCGCGATTTGCCCCACCGGTTCCTCACGCATGATGATCCTTGTTGCTCGTGTCGCTGCATCGCTTCGGCGGCGCCCCCATCGGTTCTTGTTCTGTTGGTTCTTGGTCGGTTTATTCTCTGCCCCTTTCATGTCCGGAGCCGCAAGTTGGTCGCAAGAGCCCTCGCCGGTCGCGAGCTGGCCTTGGGCGGCTTGGGGGCGAAAGCCGGACGGATTGACGCGTAAGCCCGAACTCGATTCGCCAAGCTTCGAAGCCTATGTTGACTACGTCGCTGGTCGGGCATGGGATGCGACCTCGTCCGTCTACCTCGTTCCCAAACAAGACGCGGTGCAAGCCGGTTCGATCACCGAGGCGATCGATTTGCCGCGAATGGGTAACACGGTCCTCCGCGTCTGGTGGTCGCCGATCGACACGAGCAAGTTATCGGCAGACGACGCGTCGATGCCAAAGCGTCCCGGTTCGCTGAAGGGGGCCGAATACGTGATGCCTATTGTCCCCGCGGCCGATCGGATACTGACGCTGAAACAAACGCCTCAACGCTGGTCGATCGGACTGTCCGACGCGGCCCGCGGTCGCCTGGCGGCCGGTGATGGGGTCGTGGTCATGGACATTGTCGGCGGCCCGGCGTTGCCCGATGACGGTGAACTGCTGAGCGCCGCGCCCACGGGCGAGATCGTTTTGAACGCGTCGATGGGTTTGGTCAGCGGCACGAAGCTCCAGTTCGAACCGCTACCGCACAAGAACACGATCGGCTATTGGGTTGACCCCAGCGATCGGGTTCGGTGGCGGTTCTCGGTCGGCCGTTCGGGCCCTTATCGGGTCATGATGTTGACCGGCTGCGGCGGCGGCCAAGGGGGAAGCGACATCGAGGTGAAGGTTGGCGATCAAAAGCTGAACTGGACGGTGATCGAGACGGGGCACTTCCAAAATTTCCGCTGGCGCGACTTGGGTCAGGTCAAGCTGGAGAAAGGGCAAGAGCTGACCCTCGAAGTCGGCTGCGTGCGGTTGGCGAAGTCGGCGGTGATGGACATTCGCCAGATCCGGCTCATTCCGATCGAATCGGATCCCCAGTCACCGCCGCGCAACGTATGGGACGCTGTGCCGGACGTTTTGTTGCCGCCGTTGACCGTCGGCCCACCTGCGCCCGGTCAAAGGGCGGTGGTTCGATCCGGCGAATCGGCGGAGTCGATCGCCTACCACACGGTGACGCTCCCGACCGATTGGCGCCCCGGGCAACGCTATCCGGTGCTGGTCGAATGGGCGGGAAATGGCCCTTATGTCAACGATTTAGGTGACCGCAGTTCGGGTCGGGTCGAGGACGGGGCGCTCGCGCACGGGTTGGCCGGGGGTGACGGTTGGATCGTCCTGTGCCTCCCGTTTTTGAACGGTGCGGCGACAGCGAACGTGACGCAGTGGTGGGGCGATGCACCAGCTTATGACCCAGGACCGACGCAGCGTTATGCCGCTAAGGCGATTGATGAGGTGTGCGAGAAGTGGGGTGGGGATCGCTCGAAATTGGTTCTTGTCGGTTTTTCCCGCGGCAGCATCGCCTGCAATGCGGTCGGGATGTCGAGCCCCGAGCTTGCTAGTCGATGGCGTGGCTTGGTCTGCTTCAGTCATTTTGCCGGGGTGAGGGATTGGCCCCCGCCGAACACGCACAAGGCGGAAGCGATCAAACTTTTGAGCCTCATGAACGATCGCGATTATTTCATCCTCGCAGAATCGCGAGTCGCCGGAACAGGAACAGGAACAGAGGCTGGTGCTGGTGCTGGTGCTGGTGCTGGTGCTGGTGCTGGTGCTAGAGGCGATGCGGCGTCGAAGGGTAGTGGGATGTTAGAGGAGACGCGTCAATTCCTGGCAGGGGTCAAGACTCAGGACCGCATCCGGTTCATGTCGACGGGTTTCTTGAATCACAGCGACCGTTGGACATTGGTTCCGAGCCTCGCCCGCGACGAGGTCCGGGCCTGGCTGCAAGCGATCAACAGCCCCGAAAACTGATTTGAAGCATCAAGTATTTGCTCTGAAATATTTTGCCCAGACTAGCCACCCGCGCAAGACAACCAATCAAGCTCCCACCACTTGGTGCCACCCATAATAGTACCGTATTCTTCGCCACTTGGTGCCACCCACGCACCACTTCGCCACTTGGTGCCACCCGCGAACCACTTCGCCACTTGGTGCCACCCGCGAACTGGAATTTAATTTATCGGTTTACGCCTTTCACCACTTGGTACCACCCACCACTTGGTACCACCCCCGAACTGGAATCTAAT
>JBEIRZ010000547.1:0-2484 GCA_040375695.1 Planctomycetaceae bacterium | reverse complement strand
CGTTAGCCAAGTCCCGATCCAAGAGCTGCTCGAACAGGTCCGGTTCGAAATCGCCGCCAACACCCGGCTTCCGATGGCGGTCGATTTCCTGTTGACCGAGCTCAAGCATTCCGGGGTCATGCATTCGGCGATGCAGCGGCTAAGCCACTACTTCACCCCCTTCCAAACGTATGTGATCCGCGAAGGCGAATCGGAGCGGGGCCGATTCGACATGCGGATCGCGCTGCGGATCCTGCAGGGCGAAGCGAAGTACCGCGGCGACGGGGGGGGTGGCTGCGAAGGGCTCTTTTTTTATCAGTTCGAGACGATCTGTCGTAACCGTTTGCGGTACGACCCTGGCTTGGCCGCGATCGCCGACGACCCGAGTTACGACGCCGTTTGGCGGGCTTGGATCTTGAGGCTGAGGCGCGAGATCGGCCTGATCGATCTTGCCGATTTCATCTACTTGCACAGCGAGGATTACCACCAAAAGCTCGTCACCGCCGGGGTCCAAATCCAGCAGCAAGGGCCGTTCATTTTCGGCCAGCGTGAAGGGAGGATCGCGATCGCCTGTCGACGCCGCGACCCGCTCTACCTGTTCGGCGCGTTGCAGCGACACCTCGGCTATCCCGCCATCCCCCGCGTTGTCCCGCCCGATCGGACCAACGAAGTGATCCCCCAATTACTGCGCCGCGTCGAAATGCTCGAACAACGCATCAAGCTGATGGAACAGGAAAACCGCGGCGGGATCGACATCTCGAAGTTCTGCGTCCGTCCCGAAGTCGACCTCCCTTGAACCCGGCTCGCGACGTTTGGCGTTGCGACTGTCAATGCCGCGGCGAAATCGCGACCCCCGGTCGACCTGACCCCGCATCACGAAGCGGCACCTTTTGCGGTATCATTGGGCGGAGGTGATCGATGGGCACAGCTCCTTAAGGACAGGTCGAGGGGCCCTGGGCGGCTTCGATCCGAGCAAACACATACCGCAATTGAGGTCGGTTATGGGAACCCCAGCGCAGCGACTGATCCGAAGCATCCCGTTGATCGTTATCGCCTGGTCCCAACTTTTGGCGGTGCCTTTCTGTGGTGTCGTCTTCGCCCAGGAAAAAGAAGCCGCGGCCCCCTTGCCCGAAGGGGATGTCCGACGTTTCGGCGCGACCGGCGATGGTGTCAATGACGATACCGATGCGATCCAGCGGGCGATCGATTCGAAGGTCGGTCAGGTGAGCTTCGGCAAAGGGACATATCGCATCAGCCGTCCGCTCGAAATCACCCTCGACGAGACGGGTTACACGTCGCTTTCGGGAGGGGGTGTCGCGAAGCTCGAAATGCTCGGCCCCGGACCCGCGATCCGCGTCGTCGGCACCCACCGCGGGACGGCTGACCCCAAGAGCATTTCGGAGAACGTGTGGGCCCACCAAGCGATGCCGTTGATCGATGGGATCCGGATCATGGGGAAACACCCCGAAGCGGTCGGGGTCGAAGCGACCGGGACGATGCAATTGACCCTTTCGCGCCTTCACCTCCGCGGGCTGTTGCACGGCGTCCGCTTGATCGATACCAACCGCAACGTGGTGATTTCGGAGTGCCACATTTACGAGAACAACGGGATCGGGGTCTTTTACGACAACGTCGATTTGCACCAATCGAACATCACGAATTGCCACATCAGCTACAACGCCGGGGGTGGCGTGGTGTCGCTCGCCGGAAACGTCCGCAACATCCACATCGCGGGTTGCGACATCGAGAGCAACATGAGCCCCACGACAAAGCCGACCGCCAACGTCTTGATCGATTGTTCCGGCAGCACCGCCGGCACCGCCGAAGTGGCGATCACCGGTTGCACGATCCAGCACAACAACCCTTCCCCCGATTCGGCGAACATCCGGATCATCGGCAGCAGCAAACCGACCGAGCGTTTGCAACGCATCCGCGAAGGGAATATCACGATCGTCGGCAATGTGCTGAGCGACGTGCAAGTCAACATTCATCTCAAGGAATGCCGCGGCGTCGCGATCTCGGGGAACACGATCTGGCAAGGGTATCGCCACAACCTCCTCTTCGAATCGTGTTCGTCGATCACGATGTCGGCCAACAACCTCGATCGGAACCCGCGATACGATTATGGCAACACCGCCCAGGCCAACAACGGGGTCGTCTTTCGTGACTGCGAAGATTGCACGATCAGCGGTTTGCACCTGTCGAACGTCTGGCGGGAAGAAGCGGGGGTGGTCCTCGATAGGTGCCGCCGCTTCAACCTGACCGACAGCTCGATCCTCGATTGCGACTCGGCCGGGTTGTTGTTACGCGACGTTGCCGATAGCCGCATTTCGGATTGCCTAATCCGCAATGACCGTCCCGTCGGGGACGATGCCCAATCGAAGCCGGAGCCGGGGAAAGAGCCGCAAAAGAACACGACCGGCGACAAGGTTTCGATCCGCGTCGAAGGGTCGTCCGGGGTGATGGTGACCGACAACCTGCTCGGTTCGCCGATCGTCGGCCCCG
>JBEIRZ010000152.1:0-10173 GCA_040375695.1 Planctomycetaceae bacterium | reverse complement strand
TGCCGAGGTCGAGGCGGCGCTGCCTGCCGACATCGTCGTCAAGTCGGAGCTCTTTCGGCTCAAGAATTTCGTCGATCGCGGGATTTTCAATGTCGGCGAAGCGCTCGTGATCGGCGCGGTGCTCGTGATCATCATCCTGTTCCTGTTCCTTTTGAATTTTCGCACGACATTCATCACGTTGACGGCGATCCCGTTGTCGCTGGTCATCACGACGCTCGTTTTTCGGCTGATCCGTCACTTCAGCGATACCGAATTGTCGATCAACGTGATGACGCTCGGTGGGATCGCGGTCGCGATGGGAGAATTGGTCGATGACGCGATCGTCGATGTGGAGAACATCTTTCGCCGGTTGCGCGAAAACCACCAATCGTCACACCCCAAGCCGGCGCTGCGGGTCGTCTTCGACGCCAGCCGCGAGATCCGCGGCGCGATCGTCTTCGGCACCGTCGTCGTGATCCTCGTCTTCCTGCCGCTCTTCGCTTTGTCGGGGATCGAGGGGCGACTCTTCGCACCCTTGGGGGTGGCCTACATCGTTTCGATCCTGGCGTCGCTCGTCGTGTCCTTGACCGTGACCCCGGTCCTTTCGTATTACCTGCTGCCCAACGCGCCCGCGACGCACCGCGAAAGGGATGGTGCGCTGCTGCGAGCATTGAAACTTTTGGCGGGCGGGTTGATCCGATTTAGCATGTCCCACGCCGTGTTGTTGACGGCGTTGACGTGGGTCGGCGTGGCGATCGCGGCGTGGCAATTCGCCCGTCTAGGTAGGAATTTTTTGCCGCAATTCGACGAAGGGAGCGTTCAGGTCAACGTGACGTTGCCGCCGGGATCGTCGCTCGATGCCTCGACGCGCGTCTCGTCGCTGATCGATGCAAAGTTCAGGTCGCTGCAACGGAGCGATGCCAACCCGACGGGCGAGATCCTCCATTTCGTCCGCCGGACGGGCCGAGCCGAGCTTGACGAACATGCCGCCCCGGTCAACGCGGGTGAATACATCTTGAGCATGAACACAGAAGGGGAGCATCGTCGTGACGAGGTGATCGCACGGCTGCTCGATGAGCTTCGGGCCGAGGTCCCGGGGGTCGACATCGAGGTCGAGCAACCGCTGGCGCACCTGATTAGCCATATGGTCTCCGGGGTCTATGCCCAGATCGCGATCAAGGTCTATGGCGATGATCTCGACACGTTGCTGCGGGCCGCCACCGACATCAAGCGGCTGGTGCAGGATATCCCCGGAATCACGCCGCCGGTCGTCGAACCGATCCGGCAAACCGACGAATTGCATTTGCGGTTGCGGGCCGATGACCTCGCCTTCCACGGGGTGACTCGGGCCTATGTCGCGGGATTTTTGCAATCGGCGCTGCAAGGGGTCGTCGTGTCACAAGTGCTCGAAGGGCAGCGGCGGTTCGATCTGCTGATGCGACTGGAAGAAGGGTACCGGACCGATTACGCGAACCTCGGGAGGCTGCGGATCGATCTCCCTGATAAACGCGGACAGGTCGAATTACGTGACTTGGCTGACATCGGTGAGGGGACGGGGCCGAACTCCGTGAACCGCGAGAACGCGCGTCGCCGGATCGTCGTCCGTTGCAACACGCAAGGGCGTGACTTGGGCGGGGCCGTCGAGGCGATCCGTTCGAGGCTCGCCGGTGCGGTGAATTTGCCCGAGGGGTATTTCATCGAATACGGTGGGCAGTTCGAAAACCAACGGCGGGCGACGATCAACCTGATGATCCTCGCGGCGGTCTCGGTCGTTGGGATGTTCGGTGTTCTGATGATCCTCTACCCTTCGGTACGGATCGTCCTGCAGATCCTCAATGCCTTGCCGACCGCCTTCATCGGCGGGGTGCTGGCGCTGGTGTTGACCGGCCAATCGCTGAGTGTCGCCAGCCTCGTCGGCTTCATCTCGCTCGGCGGGATCGCCGTCAGGAACGGCATTCTGTTGGTCACGCATTATTTCCATTTGATGAAGGAAGAGGGGCAGCCCTTTTCGCAATCGCTGATCCTCCGCGGGAGCCTCGAACGTTTGGCACCGGTGCTGATGACGGCGTTGACCGCCGGGATCGGGCTGTTGCCGCTAGTGATCGGAGGGCAAGAGCCCGGCCGCGAGATCCTCTACCCGGTTGCGACCGTGATCCTGGGGGGATTGGTGACTTCGACGTTCTGCGAGTTCCTGATCCACCCGGGGCTCTTTTGGCGATTCAGCGGCCAAGATGCGGCGCGGCTGGCCGCGGGGGATGCCGAAGACCAAGACCTATTGAGCGATGACACGGTGTCAGCAATGGTGAGCGGGGAGCGATCGTCGTGAACCGCAAGTATCGAACCGAAAGGCCTCATCGCCATGTGGCCTGAGGGTCAAAACCTAACCTGGAGTTTTCAAGAGATGAGTCGGAATCATACGTTTCAATCGTTGATCATCGTTGTTGTCGCCACGTTGTTGGGGTGCGAAAAGTCATCAGCGCCGACCCCGGCGGCGTCGTCAGGCGGAGAGGATTCCACTGCCAAGGCGACGACGAAAGATCATTCGCAGGAGGGACATGCCCATGGCGAAGGGCCCCATGGCGGGACGATCGCTGATTGGGGTGGCGGAAAGTACCACGTCGAATTCACCGTCGACCATGACAAACAGGAAGCAACGATTTATCTTCTTGGCAACGACGAGAAGACCCCTTCGCCGATCAAGGCGACCGATGGGAACTTGTTGCTGACGATCAAAGAACCGGCATTCCAGGTCGAGTTAGTAGCGCAGCCTTTGGAAGGGGAAGCCGACGGGGTCGCTTCGCGATTCGTTGGTAAAAACGAGAAGCTTGGCGTGGTCCAAGAATTCGCCGGGACGATCAGCGGCGAGGTCGAAGGGACTCCCTATGCGGGTGAATTCGCCGAATCGGCCCACACTCACGAATGAGCGTAAGCCGAAAGCGAATGAGCATGAGCATGAGCATTAGCATGAGCATGAGCCGAAAGCCGGGTGATCAAGTCCTGCCGCGGATCGACATCACGAGGCCGGCTTGAGCTCCTTGAGCTTCAGGTTCCGCCAGCGGACTTCGTAAGGCCCTTGGCCTTTGGCGATCCCGTGGACTTGGAGGCCGATGAAGCCGGAGGGGTGCGTCTTGAACTTTTCGTCATGGGTCAAATCGGAGACAGGGTTGCCGTTGATCCAGGTCTGGATGCGATTCCCCTGCGCGACGATCCGGTAGTTATTCCACTCGCCATCCTTGAAGTGTTGGTGCGCTTTGCGATCGGCGTCGGGGGTCATCCAGCCGCCCGCCGCTTCACCGTAAACGTAGCCGGCCATGCCGTCGAGCGAGATTTCGACTTGGGGCCCGTTGACGCGTCCTTGGGGTTTGTCATCGATGCTTTGCGAGCGGATCTGGACGCCGGAATTGAGCCGCGGGTCGACCTTGACGTCGAATTCGAGCTCGAAGTCGCCGTAGCTCTTGGTCGTGCAGAGGAACGAATTGGGGCTTCCCTCGGAGGTCGTGCCGACGATCGCATCCCCTTCGATGCGGTAGGTCGCGGTCCCGTTCCGCTGAGACCAGCCGTCGAGGTTTTTGCCGTTGAAGAGGTTCACGGTGCCGGGTTGATCGGCGAGCGTAAGGCTGCTGACGAGGCAGGCCGACAGCAAGACAAACGGGGAGAAACGACGCATGGCGAACCTCTTGATTCGGTGAGGAGGGATGGGAAAGGGAGTGGATCGTGACGGCGGTCGCCGTGAGGCTTGGGCCGGTAGTTATGGGTCAGCGATGACGGGCTAGTGATAACGGGTCAGTGGATTTCTGGTTCGGCCCCCGACGAACGGCCGGTGAGAAAATCGAAATCGCAACCTTGATCGGCTTGGGTGATGTGTTTCGAGAAGAGTTCGCCGTAGCCCCGCGTGAATTTGGGTGGCGGGGCGACCCAGGCGGCGCTGCGCCGTTCGATCTCATCCGGTTCGCAATGCCAATGGATCTTTCGCTTGTCGATATCGATCTCGATTTCGTCGCCGGTTCGGACGAGTGCCAGCGGCCCACCGATATGGCTTTCGGGGGAGACGTGCAACACGCACGTCCCGTAGCTGGTGCCGCTCATCCGCGCGTCGCTGATGCGGACCATGTCGCGGACCCCTTCGCGCAAGAGCTTTTTTGGGATCGGCAACATGCCCCATTCGGGAAAACCGGGTGCCCCGAGCGGCCCGGCGCTGCGCAGGACCAGGACGCTGTCGGCGGTGACATCGAGGTCAGGATCGTCGAGCCGATTCTTCATGTCGGGGTAGTTGTCGAAAACGATCGCGCGTCCCTTGTGCCGCCGCAACCTCGGGTCGGCACCCAGCGGTTTGATCACGCAGCCGTCGGGGGCGAGGTTCCCCCACAAGACGCACGTCCCGCCACTTTCGGTGACGGGGTTATTGCGAGGCCGGATCACCTCGGGGTTGATCACCTCCGCGTCGGCGATCTGTTCGCCGAGCGTCGTCCCGCTGATCGTCGGGCAATCGAGATTGAGCAGGTCGCGGATCACCCAGAGCAACGCCGGCAGCCCCCCCGCGTCATAAAAATCTTCCATCAGGAAGCGGCCCCCCGGCCTGAGGTCACCGATCACCGGCGTTTCACGGGACAATTCGTCGAAGCGATCGAGCGTCAATTGGACCCTGGCCCGGCCCGCGATCGCGATCAGGTGGACGATCGAATTCGTCGAGCCGCCGATCGTCAGCGCGGTCCGCAGCGCGTTGTCGATCGATTCGTGCGTCACCAGTTTCGATGGCCGCAGCCCCTCCCACGCGATCTCGACGGCGCGACGGCCGGTTTGGGCGCCGAGTCGGCCATGGTCGGCGATCACCGAAGGTGTCGCGGCGGCGTTGCGCAGGGTAAAGCCGAGCGATTCCGCGATGCACGCCATGGTGCTGGCCGTCCCCATCGTCATGCACGTCCCGGCGCTACGGGCGATGCAGTTCTCGATCTGGTTCCAATCGGCATCGCAAAGTTGGCCTGCCCCACGTTGGGCCCAGTACTTCCAGGCGTCGCTGCCGCTGCCGAGCGTCTCGGTCTTCCAGCGTGCCTTGAGCATCGGGCCGGCCGGCAAGAAGATGCTCGGCACGTCGGCGCTGATCGCCCCCATCAGCATCGCCGGTACCGTTTTGTCGCACCCGCCCATCAACACCGCCGCGTCGATCGGGTGGCATCGCAAGACCTCTTCGACCTCCATCGCCAACAGGTTGCGATAGAGCATCGTCGTCGGCTTCATCAACATCTCGCCCAGCGACATGCAGGGGACTTCGACGGGGAAGCCGCCTGCCTGCAAGATCCCGCGCCGAACGTCTTGGGCCCGCTCGCGAAAATGCGAATGGCAGGTGTTGAGTTCGGACCAGGTGTTGAGGATCCCGATCACCGGCCGGTCGCGGTAATCGATGTCATCAAACCCCATCCCTTTCAGCCGCGAGCGGTGGCCGAACGATCTTAGGTCATCGGGGGCGAACCAGCGGGCGCTGCGGAGTCGCGACGGGTCACGTTGGGGGTCGGTTGTCATTCGGATAAGAGCCCGATCACAGAGTTGAATAAACGGCGGTTGTCGGCACGGACGTCGCGGCATTGGGCCACGATCTGTTCCGCATCTTTTAACGATCCGCCACGATTGAGCAAGAACGCCAAGCGTCGCAGCGAACCGGAATCCTCAGGAATCTCGTGCCGTCCCGGCGTGTCGAGCAGCCTTAGCTTCGACTCGACCTCGCGCAGGAAACGGTAATTTCCCTGTAATTTAGTCGCCAGGGCGCGATCGATCAGCCCCGCCTCGGCGATCTGTCCGAGGGCCTCGATCGTCCCCGGGACGACGATTTCGGGATGGTCGCTGGCGTGTTTCAGTTGCAACCCTTGTGTTGCCAGTTCGACATCGACGCTGCCGCCGACGGCCCGTTTCAGGTTGTCTTGGGCGGCCGTCTGTTCCATCCCCTGACGCAGGGCGAGCAGTTCGTGCGCATCTCCCGTTCCCCAACCCCCGGCGATGAGCATTTCGCGGATCGCCGCATCGATCGTAGTGCGGCTCTCCGGCCGGCCCGAAATCGCGCGGGCCTTGCAGATCGCTAGCCGGTCCCGCAGGTCCGCGCGGCGGTTAAGGAAGTGCCCCCTCAACGTATCGAGCGACATCACACGACGGCCGTCCGCGGTCGACTGCGAAATCGCCAGCGGGGTGGCAAAGTCGTACATCCGCGAGCGGGTCGAAGCGTCGCGGACCGTGCGGTACAGACGCAACGTCAGCTCGTCAAAGAAATCTTGCGTGGTGATCGTCTTGCGATTCCCGCCGACCCGGCGTCGCGTCTGCCCCTCGCCCGTCACGAGAAAGACCGCTTCCAAGACGCTGTGGTAATTCGGTTCGCGGCCACCGAGTTTCCCCAACGCCACGATGACGTAATCGATCGGCTCGCCGCGGTCGTTCACCGGGTCGCCGTATTGGTCCGCGAGCTCGCGCTGCGTCCATTCGGCGGTCCGACGCAGGATCGATTCGGCCGTCGAAGCGAGCGCCGCATGGGTCGATTCGAGCGATTCCTTGCCGAGCAAATCGCGGACGCCGATCCGCAGGTGTGCCGCATTTTTGAACCCCTGCATCACCCCTTGGATGTCCATCGCGCCGCGGCAAAGCTCGGACGAAGCGTTTTCCAGCCAGGCGGCCGAAGGGAGCCGATGCAGGCTCAGCGAGTCGATCAGCTCGTCGATCATCCCTGGGTGCCGCGTCAGGATCGTCGCCAAGTAGGGGCTCCCCGCACACAGCCGAACGAACAGGCTCATCGCCGCAGAGGACGTCTCCATCAATTCCCAAAGCGTCGCCTTGCCCCCCAACGAATCGCTCACCTCCGCCAACGTCCGGAGCGTCGCGTCGGGAAAAGGGGTCAGTGCGATTTCGGCAAGCAACCGCGGGGCGATCGCCGCCAAGCGGTGCCGACAACGGCGGCTCGAAAGGTAAGGGACCGGCTCGTCGGCCAACCTTTGCAAATCGACCACCGCCGAATCGGGAGCGGTCATCCCGTGCGAACCGAGGGCCTGAGCAAAAAGCTCCGGGTCGGGTTCTGGGTCGAGCAACAGATCGGTCTCGATCGCCACTTCGAGGTTACCGACATCCGATTCCTCGAGCAATTTGGAGATCACCTCGCGACCAGCCCGCAGCGCCCCATCGATCGCCGTGCGCAAGGTTTGCTGGTCACCCGAACCGTCCGACGAAATCACCCCCAAACGTCTGGCCGTAGCGGCGATCGAGCCTTCTGCCTGCGAGCTGCTCAGCGCATCCTGGCAGACGCTCAGCGTGCGCAGCGCGGCGAAGAGCGTCTTGGCGTCATCGGCACCGATCCGCGAGGCGTCGCGAAGCGCGGCGATCGCGTCCGATGTCCCTAAACGCCGTACCCGCGAGTCATCCCCGCCATGGATCACCTTGAGCAGATTCACGATCGCGACGATGTCGTCGATGCCGCCGACCGCTTGGTGCAAATCGGGTAGCCCCGCGGCCAAGGGGCCCCGTGCGGCGTCCTCGCGCGACCTGAGCACCGCGGCCGTGACCCGACGGAGCTGTTTACGGAGCAGCGTTTGCATCCCGTCCCGATCGACCGATTCGCGATACTTGGGGTAGACCCAAGGTTCGAGCTGTTCGATGAAGCGGTCGCCCAAGTCGATCGAACCGGCGACCCTTCTGCTTTGGGTATGCAACAGCCGCTCCCAGCTCCTCCCTTGAGACTGGTAATGCCGGATCGCTTCGGTGACGGTGCAGGCCAATGGCCCGGTCGGTCCCCCCGGCCTGTAATCGAGCACGATGTTGAACAGCCGGCGGAGCTTCCCGTCGGCATCGGCATAAAGTCCCGAAACGAGCGCCGAGGTCCCCGAAGCGACGAGCCGAAAGAATTCCTCGGCCGGGATGTTTTCGCCCCCGTCCGTCACGCCACACAGGTCGCAGAGGAACATCACTTCCAGCGGCGATTCGGCGTCGAGCTCGCGTCCGCCAAAGGCCCCCAAACCGATAATGCTGACCCTTCCGGGCTCGCCGTCCGGGGTCCGCGGCACGCCGTAACGAGCGATTTGACGGGCGAGCGAACAATCGAGCGCCGCCGACAGGACCAGTTCGGCCAATCGCGTCCGCTCTTCACATGCCCTCGCGACCGCGCCGGACCCGCTCGACTCGCCACCCCGCGCATCCATCCCGCTGTCAGCCCCGCCCTCAACCGCAGGGGGCCCTTCAATCTCAGGGCAAAACGGCTGGGTGACGAACTCGCATCGCTCGATCCGGGCGAACGCTTCGCGAACGGGGCCGATCAGCAATTTC
The DNA here is from genome assembly GCA_040375695.1 of Planctomycetaceae bacterium. Classification (GTDB taxonomy): domain Bacteria; phylum Planctomycetota; class Planctomycetia; order Pirellulales; family Pirellulaceae; genus UBA6163. The sequence goes on along the minus strand of JBEIRZ010000152.1, from coordinate 1,905 downwards.
GAAAGTGCCGATTCGCTTTCCCCTCGACCCAGCCCGCCGCGAAGCCTCGACGTCAACTCCGCCGCGACCCCCTTCCAAAAATCGGCGGGAACCGAATCGGGCATGGCCTCATCTAAACAGGAAAGATCACGCGGTTTTTCCATTTCTCGAAGCCAGCTTTGCCGTCCCAGCCAATCCTAGCGGTCGTACCGATCCGGCGAATCTGTCCGGAGTTCCTCATCTTAACGGTTTTTCTGACTAACGGGCCTCTCTTTGCGAAGACCTTTCGGGTCAGGAAAGAAAAGCGGCCCGCACGTGCGGCTTTCGCGTCCTACCTTTCCCCTGTCGCCCGCCGGCGTTGGCCGAATTGGCCCTCGATGGCTATTTGGGGCGCGCCGCGTGTTGCCTTTTGGCCTCACCGGTGTTGCCTTTTCGCCACATCACGGCGCCCGGCTCGATCGCACGTGTTCTTGTCTAAGTTATTGCACAGCAACGAGTTAAGATGTCATTGGCCTACCACTCCCTCTCTTTGGGTATGCGCCCTGCATGGGACTCCTTGTCGTTCGATTTCACTCGGGTCCGAGACGACGAAGAGGATACCTACATGCCGAAGAAAATGAGTCGCCGCAGTTTGCATGACGATGCCTTCGATGCAGAGGAGTCGATCGATCGCCGCGAGCGGGTGATGGGACCGTCCGAGGCGGATGAATTCGTCGATGACGACATGATCGATCTGGACGGCGATTGCGACGGGGTGCTCGACCGGCGTGACCTCCCGGGGGCGATCCTCGGTGGTGACCTGACCGAAGACCCGATCCGCATGTACCTCATGCAGATGGGCCAGATCCCGCTGCTGACCCGCGACCAAGAGGTGTCGGCGGCGCGGCAGATCGAACGGACCCGGGACCGTTATCGCCACAAGATCGTCGGGACCGATTTCATGCTCCGCGGCGCGCTGCGGCTGTTGGAGCAGGTCCGCGACAAGAAGTTGCGGCTTGACCGGACGATCGAAGTGAGCGTCACCAACGCCAGCGAGAAAAAGGCGATCATGCTGCGGATCGTCCCGAATTGCCGGACGCTCCGGGCGCTGTTGCTGCTGAACAAGGCCGATTACTTGACCGCCATCAGTTCGAAGGCCCCGATGCGACGCCGTCGCGCCGCGTGGCGAAACCTAGTGACCCGCCGCAACAAGGCGGTCAGGCTGGTCGAGGAGATGAACCTGCGGACGGGCAAGCTGCAGCCGATCTTCGAAAAGCTTCGTGAGGTGAACGACCGGATCCGCGAGATCCGTCGCCTGTTGGCCGAAAAGAACCTCGCCATTCTCCCCGGGATGCCGAGCCCCGCGGCGCTCAAAACAGAGCTCCATCACCTGATGTTCGCCACGCTCGAAACCCCCGCGACGCTGAATCGCCGCATCCATCAGGCCGACGCGCTCCGCGAGGATTACGACGCGGCCAAGCGGGTCCTCTCGGCCGGCAACTTGCGGCTGGTCGTCTCGATCGCCAAGAAGTATCGCAACCGCGGCCTCTCCTTCCTCGACCTGATCCAAGAGGGGAACACCGGGTTGATGCGGGCGGTCGATAAGTTCGAACATGCCCGCGGTTACAAATTCAGTACTTACGCCACGTGGTGGATCCGTCAGGCGATCACCCGCGCCATCGCCGACCAGAGCCGCACGATCCGCGTCCCGGTTCACATGATCGAAACGATGAATCGCGTCCGCCAGATCATCCGCGACCTCGTCCAGATCCATGGCCGCGAGCCGTCAGCGGAAGAGATCGCGAAGTTGGCCAACCTGTCGATCGAAGAGACTCGCGTCGTCATCAAGATGAGCCGCCAACCGCTGTCTCTCGACCAACCTCTGGGCGATAGCGACGAGAGTGTGTTCGGGGAGTTCCTCGAAGATCATCGCGACGTCGACCCGCT
>JBEIRZ010000010.1:0-35553 GCA_040375695.1 Planctomycetaceae bacterium | reverse complement strand
CATCCCCTGTTGCCAGGTCTTCCTCTGCTGGGGAACCGTCAAGTGCGACCTCACCAAAGACGGGTGCTGCATCACCTGCACCTCGGGCGATAAAGGGTGCTGCGACATGCTGCAAGCCTGTTGCGACTGCCTCGACCGTTGCCTCCAGCAGGGGTGCTGCTGCTACGTCGCCTTCGGCGGCACGACGATCTGCTGCGGCAAATGACCCAGGGCCGGCAGAATACTGCCTGGCGAGAAATTACCCGATCTGATCCGTCACGGTCACAGGGCTGTGACGGGAAGATCGGGGTTCATTCCGGCTTGACCCTTTGGATGCGGATCTTTTCGGTCCGTTCGACCTGCACGATCACGCCATCCTGGACAAAGAGCGTCACGCTCCCGAATTTCAAACCGCGCAGCGCGTCGCGGACCACCGACAGATCCCGTGCCTCGCTCGCGGCGATCGCTTTCTCCCCGCTCGGATCGGTCCGATCACCCGAAGCGGGTAATTGTTTTTCGCTCATCGCAGTCCTCCGTTGCCGATTCGGAACGCGATTCGCGTGCCAACTTCACACGACCGCGATCCGACACGGGATAAGCCGCAGATGATGCCGATGATGCCGATTTTTCCACCCCCTTCACAGCGATCTGGCCCTAGGTCGCTAGGCTACCCGCCGCTCCCGTCATGGCCGGCCGTGACCTATGATGGGCCGGAGGAGATGTCGGCATCGAAAGCCGTGATTGGCCACGGGAGGATCGCGTGACCGAGGGATGCGCGGCGCTGGGAAGCAGGCGGGGGACGGTCGGGATGAGTGAAAAGTTTGAAGCCCTGATGATGCGGGTCTGGCGGGAGGCGTGCCGTCACATCGAATTGTCCGAATCGACGGCGACGATCACAGGGCTGCTGCGCGACGATGTGCCGATCGGTTCGCTGCTGGTCCGACAATTCGATTTTTCGGGTCAGGTCGTTAAGACGTTAGCGATCGGCCAATTTGACGAGGCCTACCGCCCCGCACTGACGGACAGCGGGTCGAGCCGTGCGAAGTGGGAACGCTTACTGGCGTGGGCTTCGACCGGCGAGCTGCTGCGATCCCCCGCCAACCGCCGCAGCGGCGAGATGGCGATCTTGATCCCCGACGGTTTGGAAGGGGAGGCGATCGCGGGCCCGCTGACCGGTGCCGGCGGGACGCTGGGCGCGCTGGTGTTGACCTTGCCGATCAACCGCGCCCTATCGGACCGCGACATCGAGCTCTTCCGTGCCCTGCTGGAACCCTTTTCGGTCGCGATCGAAAACCATTTACGGATGCACGAGCTGAGCACGCTGAGGGAAGCGGCCGATTCGGAGAAGCGGCATTTGCTGAAACGGTTCGGCAAGAACGAACCGCCAGAAGACATCATCGTCGGCGCCGAATCGGGCCTCCGCCGGATCATGGAACGGATCGATTTGGTCGCCGGTTCGGACGTCCCGGTACTGATCTTGGGCGAGACCGGGACGGGCAAAGAAGTCGTTTCGCGGGCGATCCACTCACGCTCTTCGCGTGCCGCGGGACCTTTCATCCGCGTCAATTGCGGCGCGATCCCTTCGGAATTGATCGACAGCCAACTCTTCGGGCACGAACGTGGCAGCTTCACCGGGGCCGACTCGACCCGCCAAGGTTGGTTCGAAAGGGCCGACGGCGGGACGCTGTTCCTCGACGAGATCGGCGAGCTGCCACCGGCGGCGCAGGTCAGGTTGCTGCGGGTCTTGCAAGATTCGTTCATCGAACGGATCGGTGGTCAAAACCCGATCCGCGTCGATGTCCGGATCGTCGCCGCGACCCATCGCGACCTCCCGGCGATGGTGCGAAGCGGCACGTTTCGCGAAGACCTGTGGTACCGGATCAACGTTTTTCCCTTGGCGATGCCGCCGCTGCGGGACCGCCCCGAGGACATCCCGAAGTTGGCCCGCCACTTCGCCAAACGGGCCGCGTCCCGATTCGGGTTGCCCGAGGTCGAGCCCCACTCCGATGACATGCTGTTGATGCTCAGCTACCGCTGGCCCGGGAACATCCGCGAACTCGCCGCCGTCATCGACCGCGCCGTGATCTTGGGTGACGGGACGCGGCTTGATATCAAAACGGCCCTGGGGGTTGGGGACCATGAGTCGGCGTCGAGTGCGGCGGAAAACGCGGAAACGCCGACCTTTTATGAGGTGATCCCCGAAGCCGAACCGGCCCTTTATCACCGCCCCGCACCCACGCCGATCGCACAAGCGACACCACCTGTTAATCCCAACCTCGAACCGCCGACGCTGTCGCTCGATGACGCGATCCGCGTTCACATCGAAAAAGTCCTGACCCAAGTCCGCGGCAAAATCGAAGGACCCAGCGGCGCGGCGGCGCTGCTCCAAATCAACCCGCACACCCTCCGGGCGAAAATGCGGAAACTCCAAATCGATTGGGCACGCTTCCGAGAATCTTGACCACAGATCGCCGCTCCAAATCGCCCCATCGATAAAGTCGATCCGCGGCATCGTCTCTACTTTCTATTGACCCAGCACCCGCTCACAACTCCGTGCTTCCAGAGCCGTCACCCATCACGGCTTAACCGCGGATTCCCGTGATTAGCGATGGCAAGCCGACAGCGGCGCGCGACTTCCGCCTCGGATTGTCGATCGATCGCTTCGAAAAATTTTCTTTTCGGTCTTTGGCACACCGGTTGCGTTTCCATTGCGACATCGAAACCCCAGTTCGTCGGCGATGTGATCCGGCGGGCGAGCCGTGCCAACGAAGTTGGGAATCAGGGGTTGGGAATCATCAGACCAAGTTGGGGTAAAGAGAGATGTCCAAGGGATTCACGAAGCGCGTGAAAGGATTCACGCTGGTCGAGTTGTTGGTGGTGATCGCGATCATCGGGGTGATGGTGGGGCTGCTGTTGCCGGCGGTCCAATCGGCCCGCGAAGCGGCTCGCCGGATGTCGTGCGGTAACAACCTGAAGAACCTCGGTTTGGCCCTGCACAATTACCACGACTCGTTCAAGACATTCCCGATCGGTCACCAATACCGCGGCCACTTCGACGGCGATGTGCTCGATGATGACGGCGGTTCGGGGTTCGGCTGGGCGACGGGGCTGTTGCTCTTCATCGAACAGGGGAACCAGTTCGACAGGTTCAATCCGAGCTACGCGGCGAGCGAAAACACCGTGACCCGCAACCGACAGGTCTGCGAAACGCCGTTGGCATTGTTTAACTGCCCTTCGGACATCAAACCGGCACAGTGGAACGACGGCGCGATCACGAACGCGGCGACGAGCAGTTACCAAGGTTGCGGCAGCTCTTACGACGGTTGGGCCGGCGCTGCCGTCGGGGTCAATGTGAACCTCGATCGCTTCAACGGGATCTTCGATCGCGACAACCGTGGCCGGGTCGTCGGCCTGAAGGACATCCTCGACGGTTCGACGAACCAATTGCTTGTCGCCGAAACACGCTGGAACATGGACGCCAACGGCCGCAACCGTGCCCGCATCTACGCCGGGACCGACGTCGTCGGCTGGACGACCGGGGCGACGAATGCGGTCTTGGTGAACGGCCAATGGGCGATCAATTTCACCGCCGCCGAAGGGAACCCGCAGCCTCACCGCACCGCGGCGAGCAACCACCCCGGCGGGGCGCAATTCGCCTTCGCCGACGGTTCGGTCAAGTTCCTCTCCGAAAACATCCAGCACACCGCGACCCCTTGGATCAATCCCGCCAATGCCTACGACCGCCCGAACCGCGGGGCGAATTACGGCATCTACCAACGGCTCTGGTCGATCTCCGATGGCCTCGTCGTCGGCGAGTACTGATCCGGTCCCACGGAATTGTAGCCAAGGCTACATCGAGCGACATCGCCCCGGCCTGATACCGGGCCGGGGCGAAACGACGCCAGCCTGATGCCACGCACTGATATCACTTTTTGATACTGTCCCTGAACCACCTTTGCCGACCAACCTTTCGAATACCGAGTCCTTGCGATGAACCGATCACTTCAACACGTTTTCGCCCTGACCCTGATCGCCATCCCGGCCTTCGTCGGTTGCGGCGCCGATCTGAACCTTGGCCAGGTCGAAGGGGTCGTCACGCTCGATGGCAAACCGCTCCCCAATGCCACGGTGATCCTCGTCCCGGGGCAAGGCCGTCCCGCCACAGGGGTGACCGATGGCGAAGGGCGATATCGCGTGAAGCTGACTTCCGATCGCCAAGGGACCAACCCCGGTGTCAATCGAGTACGCATCACCACCGAGCGGGGCCCGAGCGAAACGGAAGATGGCAAGCCGATCCCCCCCGTCGCCGAAGCCGTCCCGCCCCAATACAACGCGGCGAGCCAATTGACGGTCGACGTCAAAAAGGGGGAATTGACGGTCGCCAATTTCGATCTCAAAGACGATCGCAAGGCGTCGCGTGATCTCAAGCGACGCTAACCCGAAACCGCGATCGCTTAAGGCTGCCAGTTCGCTCAAGGACCAGCGAGCGATCAAGCCTGAGCGATCAAGCCTGAGCGAGCGTTTCGCGGCAGACCCGCAGCATGTTGCCGCCGATGATCTTGCGGATGTCGTCGTCCTGATAACCCATCTGCACCAGCCCGACGGTGTAGAGTGGCCAATTCGTCCAGGCGACGCTGCGGGTCATCGCCGGCGTCACCTCGAATTGGTCCGGTCGCCACAACGTCCGAAAATCGGCACGCGTCCGCCGCAGCGATGGCACCTTTGTCTGCTGCTGACCACCGTCTTGCGCCGAGTAGGCGACGTCGGTCCCGATCCCGACCCGATCGACGCCGAATTTCTTGACGACGTGATCGACGTGCCGCATCAACATCCCGAGGTCGCCGGGGCCACGTAAAAATTGCGGGATGCAACAGATCCCGATCATCCCACCCGAATCGCAGATCGCACCGATCACTTCATCGGGTTTGCTGCGCGCGTGCGGGTTCGGGTCGAGCGCCGCGCAGACGGTGTGGCTGGCGACGACCGGCTTGGCAGACGCCTTCGCCGCTTCGAGGCTCGTCCGCCACCCCGAATGGGCGCAATCGGGGATCACCCCGACGCGGTTCATTTCGGCGATCGCCGCGCGGCCGAAATCGCTCAGCCCCGCGTCGCTCGTTTCGCCACACCCGTCGCCGATCATATTGCGACGCTGGTACGTCAGGTGCATCATCCGGATCCCGAGCTGAAAAAAGATCCTGACGTAACGGAGCTCGTCGGGGACCGAAACCCAGGCCTGCGCCAACGGCACGCCGTTGCCGGTCATGTAAAGGCAATGCCTCCCTTCCCGTTTGGCCGCCTCGATATCGTCGGGGGTCGACGCCTTCGAAACGAAGCCGCGGAGCATATCGGTGACGAAGGTGAAACGTGCCAACCGCTTGATCAAGACCAACGGGTCCTGGCACTCCTCACCGGCGTTCTGAAAAATGCAGGTCACCCCCGCAGCCCGCCAAGCGTCGCGGTATTCGGCCTGTTGGACCGGGTCGGTGACGCAGCGGGTCATCGACATCTCTTCGCGCAAATCTTTGAGCTCGATATCCGACGCCCCCGCTTCGATCTGACGAACGAGCTCCGCGGAATCGAGTGTCGCGCGGGGCGAAAAGCCATAGGTGTCGAAGACGACCGATTCGGCATGCAGCCTCAAGCCCCGTTCCAACTCGCGCGGCGAAGGTTTTAAAACCTTCAGCGCCACCTCGCGGGCTTCGAGGACCTGCGGGTTCAGCCGCTCGGTCAGTGCCGCCACATCCCCCACGACCGATCGCCCGGCAGCAGCGACATCCGTATTCGCGTCATCCACATTGTCATTCACGTCATCCGCCATCGCGGCCTGCGTCGCGACAACGAACCCCGCGGGCAATGCCCCTGCCGTCGCCGCCATGAATGCCCTGCGTCGCATGCCGTTCTCCCCAGTCGATCGTTGAAAGAAGCGTGATGAATCGAAAAGCAAACGGACCGGGGCTCACGCTTCGCGCAAGACCTTGCCGATCGCTTCGCGCATCGCCGGATCGATCTTGCGATCGGCGTTGGCGACGCTGACCTCATACCCGCCGCAATCGTATTCTTCGTCGGTCGGGATGTACCACGGCCCGCCATCGCCATAGGCCGCCGTCGCCAACATCCGATCGGGGACCATTTGCTGCGCGGCGAGTTGGTACTCGACGAACGATTCGGCGGGTAGGTGCAGCATCCCCAGGCCGTTGATCTTGAGCGCGCTGATCACGATCGGTTGGCCCGCTTCGATCCGCCGCGCGAAGGCGACTTGATAGGAGGGGCGGTTGCGGTTAACGACCGATTGCGCCGGGTCGGCGATCTGTTTGAGGATCTTTTCGACATCGATCGCAGGGTTCAATTGCGGCAACAGGTCGACGGCCGACCAACCGACGCTCTTGACCGGTTGGGGTTCGAGCTTTTTGAGCCCCGCGACGAGGGCGTCATGGACCCGCGTGGCGAGGACATCCCGCATCGGCTTCGACCCGTCGTTGTATTTGCCGGCGGTGACGTTGCCCGCGCAGCCGGTGAAATAAACGTGGGTGCACTTCGGCTCGGCGGCTTGCAACCGTTTGCGTGCCAAGCCAGGGAAATCGCTGCTGACCCGACCGTCGCCGTAATAGCTCATCGGGTGCGTGGCGTAGTAATGCAGCGCCGCGACGCGATCATCGCCGTCATAAAAGGCGATCGTCTTGGCTTCGGGGTCGATCAAACCTTCGGGCATGTCACGCAGCGCGGGGTCCTTGCAGGCGCTGCTACGCGTCCCGACGACTTGGTTCTTGTCATTCCGCGAGATCCTGCGGTTGGAAGCGACTTGGTCGACCCGCGAGCTCGCCCCCGCGACATGCGTCACCCGCCGCGCGGTCGGCAGCGCCTCGGCGATCGCCTTCTTTCCCTTCGCCAGACACGCTTCATAAAATGCCGTGTCGACGATCGCCGGCAGACCCGCCTGCGCGGCGACCAGCTTTTGCGCGTCGAGGCAGGCGAACGGCGCGTTGTGCTGGTGCACACAGTGAACGGCGACGCGATCGGGGGTCGTCCCCGCCGCCTCGGCCAACGCCTCGCGCCATCGGATGTGGGCCGAATTGAGCAGCCCCGTCCAGTCGACGGCACACAGCACGATCGGTTTGCCAGCCCCCAACAAAACGATCCCGATCGCTTCGAGCGAATCGTCGACCGCGACGACCGGCGTGATCCACCCGCCACAACACGAATGTCCCATCGGCGGGGTGACGTCGAAGCGAAAAGTTGCGACGCGGAGCTCGCCAACGGCCGTCGTCTCTTCGGCCCGCAGGCTTTCGGGGACAAGCGTCCAAGCGGCCGATGCGGCGAGCGACGTCCCCATCGTGGCGACTGCGAATTCGCGGCGTGTGATGCGTGCCATCTGTAAAGCTCCTGAGGCGGGAAAGGTGGATGGAAGGCGGGCGGGAAACGACGTCCTCGATATGACACACATCCCTTGATGAAGGGATGCATGCATCCAGGACGGGTCGCGAGGCGGGTGGGTTGAAGGGGAGTGGTCTGGGTGGTCGATCAGGGACTCGTGTGGAGCGATTCGGGGGTGCCGGAAATCGTCGTATTTTCCTTCGCGTCCGGTGGTGACTGAAGGCTAAGCAGCGCGAAGAGGTCGGCCATCTCTTGCCGGGTCATCTGTTCTTCGAGCCCTTCGGGCATCAGCGATTGGGCGTTCTGGCGGAGCTCCTGAACCTCATCGGTCGGGATCACTTCGGTCTTGCCACCTTGAACCTTGAGGACGATCCGCTGGTCAGATCGTTCGGTCACCAGGCCGCTGATCGCGCGGCCGTCTTCGGTCAGCACCGTGACGCTTTGATAGGCCTCGCCGATCACCAGGCTGGGGTCAAAAACGCTGACGATCAGTTGTTCGAAATTGCCTCGCCCGTTGCGGGTGATCTCGGGACCGACCTCATACCCACGGCCGTGCAATTGGTGGCATTGGCCACAGATCCGGTCGTAGACGGCCCACCCTTTGGACGCGTCGCCATGGGCCTCCTTGAGGAGGTGCCCCGTCATCTCGGCGACGACCTTTTGGCGGTTGGCCGATTCTTCTAAACGGACGGTGCCGAAGATCGCTTTCACCTTCGCGCGGATCGCGTCGGATTGGCTGGCGGCAAGGAGCCGGATCTGGTTGGGGCCCAAGACATCTTTGGGCAATTGGCCGGAGGCGATCTGTTGCAACAGCAGCGCTGCCGTCGCGTCGCGCTGCGTCATCGATGCGGCGATGCGGGCTTGCAACCCGACCGGCAACGAAGCGAGCCGCTGGACGAGCTGCCCTTGGGCCGGTGCGTCGCCGCGATTGACGATCGCTTCGAAGAGCGCTTCGCGGAAGAGCGCCGCTTCTTTGCCACGTTTCTGCGTGCCCTCGGCGTCGACCCGCAGGGCCTCGCCGAGCGATTGGGGCGAAACGAGCGAAACGGTTTCGAGCACCTCGCGGCGTTGCTGTGGCGCCGCGTCCTGATCGAGCATCATCGCGACAAGGCGATCGGTCGCATCACGATCGCCGGCGATCGCCCGCAGTTGCAGCCGCGTCGCGCCATCGCCGCGGGCCGATTTCGACCAATCTGCCAAGAGCAGGCGGGCCGCGTCGATGCGAATCTCGCCGGTCCGCAATTTGGCCAGCAGCGTTGCCAAGACGTTGTCGCTCTCCTGCGGGTCTTTGGCGTCGAGCCCCGAGGCGATCCCCAGCACCGACTTGAGCGTTTGCGGGTCATCGTCACCCGACAAGTCGGGACCGACCTCGGCGAGCAACCGGGTGGCGATCCGCGGGGCCATGTCGGTCAACAGCGGGTTCGAAGCGTGCCCGTTGGCGATCCCTCGCACCAACAGCTCCTGCTGCTCGACAACCCGCGGGTGGAGGTTTTGCCAAACCAACCGGGGCAGCAAGCCGTCATCGCTGGCCCCTTCCAGGACCTTGATTAACAGCTCGGGGGCGACGGCAGCCAAGGGCGATCCTGTGGGCTGTTTCCCCGCCGCGATCGCCGCTTGCGATCGGACTCGCGGGTCGTCGTGACCGGCCGCCTCGCGGAGCAACCGTTCGCCGAGCTGACGCATCGGTTCGGGAATCGTGCTAGGTGCCGGTGAAGATGACGCGGCTTGAATCGCCGATCGCTTTAAAGATTCGCCCGCGGCGCGGATCGCCCACGCGGCTTGACGGACATCTTCACCAGCGGCGGCATAAATCGCGGCGATGTCGATGAGTGTCGTCTGCTTCGCCGACAGGGTCAAACCGAGCGATTGGATCGAAAGCTTCGACGCGGTCAAGCGGACCCGATCGAGCAACCTGCGGTGGATCGCCTTGGCCTCGTCGTCATCGCGTGCCAAACGTTCGAACAACAGGACCGATGCCCGTTGGCGATAAAAAATGTTCGCGTCATCGAGGAGCTCGATCAGCTTCGCGTTATCGAGTTTCGCCAAGTCCTTGTGCGTCACCGCAGGACGCGTCTGGTGGACGATGCGATAGAGCCGCCCGTGGCCGCGGTCGATCCCTTCGGGGTCGGCGTTGGCATCCTGATAACAGTGGTATCGATCGTACCAATCGAGGACATAGAGGCAACCGTCCGGGCCGACCTTCTGCGCGACCGGCATGAACCAGACGTCGTTGGCGGTCAGGAAATCGGGGTGCGAAGTCCCGCGATACGTCGAGCCGTGCCTGGCGACCGAATCGACGTTGATGCAACCGCCGTGGATGTTCCCCATGTAGAGCTTGTCGCGATATTCCTGCGGGTAGGCGGGCGAATCGAAGAACTCGATCCCGCAGTAGGCCGCCATCTGGTGTTTGTAATCGACGATCGAATCGATCTTCCAAGTGTGCGGCGGGTAGGGGCCACCTTGGCGGTGGTAATAACCCGATTCGCTCAAATGCCACAGGTGATCGATCACGCAGGCGCTGACGAAGGCTTCCCCCTCCTGATCGAACGCGATCCCCCAAGGGTTGCTCGTCCCTTCGCAGAAGAGCTCGAAGCGATGGGTCACGGGGTCGATGCGAAACATCGCGCAGGTGAATTCGTAGCGACGCCCCCCCTGCTCGACGACGCTGGGGTTGAAGACGCCGTTGAGCCCATAGAGGTAGCCATCGGGGCCCCAGGTGAACGCGTTGGGGAGCTCGTGCGTGTCGGCGCGGCCGAAGCCGGTGACGATCACCTGCCGCTGGTCGGCGACGTCATCGCCGTTGGTATCGCGAAGCAGAAGGATATCGGGGGCGTTACCGACCCACACGCCGCCATGCCCGACCGCGATCCCCGAGGGGATGTTGAGCCCTTCGGCGAAGACCTTGACCGAATCGAAAACGCCGTCGTGATCGGTGTCCTCAAGGATCTTGATCCGATCGCGACCCGGGCCCGGTTCACGCCGCGGATATTCGAAACTCTCGGTGACGTAGAGCCGCCCGCGATCGTCAAAGGCCATCGCGACAGGGTTCATGATCGCCGGTTCGGAAGCGGCAAGCTCGACGCGAAACCCTTCGGGAACGACCATCTTTTCGATCGCCTGCTGCGGGGTCAGCGGCGGGCCTGGCGGTTTTGTCTGCTTCCTCGGGATGAACGGCTCGGCCCCCCGCGACGATGCGGAACCGAACCCGATCAACACGATCGCTAGCAAAAAGGATGCGACATGGACCAGATCGATACCGCGCGATCGGCGCGACAAGCGTCCGACGATCGCTGCTTCCTGGCGACGGATGGGACCGGGTCGACTCGGCGACGAAACTTGAGGGACGGGAAGGTTCGAAGCGACAGGGTGAAAAGGAGACATACGAGAGGGGGCGCTGCGAGGGGAAATAAGGCGGGTCGAAAGTCTCTAGCAGTATAAGCATCCTTGGCGGCGGGTGTTTCGCGTTGCCGAGACCGACCGATTGGCGGTTGTTGAGACGATCAACTGTTCGCTTCGGCCCCATCTGGACGGCCCCATCTGGACGGGCCCGTCTGGTGGGCCCGTCTGGTGGCGGGCAGAAACTCCCGGTCGGAACGAGTATCGAAGCGGCCCGTTTCTTAGGTATACTGGTCGTCCCCGTTTTGATTTTTCCCTCCTGGCTCTAGCCAACCCTGTTTCAAGCCTCCCTTATTTTCAGCCCTCCCGAGGAGCTTTTCCGTGAAAGCCCGCATTCCGAATTTTCTTAGCCTGATCGCACTCAGTTGCTTCGCCATCGCGTCGCTCGCACCCGCCGCTCGCGGCGAAGATCCCAAAGCCCAATGGGTTTGGCTGGGTGGCGGCGAAGAGTCACAAAAGGTCGCCTTCCGCAAGTCGTTCGAAGTGGGTGGCGATGTCAAACAGGCCCGCATCGCCGCGACCTGTGACAACGTCTTTCAACTCTTCCTGAACGGCCAACCGGTCCTGTCAGGAGACTCGTGGAACCGGCTCGAATCGGTCGATGTCACCGCCAAATTGAAGCCGGGCAAAAACACGCTGGCGGCGCTCGGTACCGACGAAGGGGGGCTCGCCGGCTTCATCCTGAGGATGGACGTCGTCGACAAGGCGGGAAAGGTAATGACGCTCGTGACCGACGCGTCGTGGAAAGGCGCAAGCGCCGCCACGCCCTTGGCCGCGAATTGGAACAGCGACGGGTTTGATGACGCTTCGTGGAAAGCGGTCGCGATCAAAGGCGCCGTCGGCGCGGGGAATCTCCCCTGGAGCGATAGCGTCGATGCCGCGGCCCTCGCCGTCGCCGCTGGCCAACCGCCCAAGCCGGTCGATGCCCGCCCCGTCCCCGCCGAAAACGTCACCGCAAAGAACGGGTTCCGCGTCGAAAAACTCTTCGACGTCCCTTCGCAGATGGGGTCGTGGGTCTCGCTATCCACCGATGGCAAAGGCCGCCTGATCGCCAGCGACCAGGGGAACGCGGGGCTGTACATGATCGAACCCGCCGCGATCGGCAAGCCCGATGCGATCACCAAGGTCACCAAGCTCCCGGTCGACCTCAGCTCTGCACAAGGATTGCTTTGGGCCCACGATTCGCTCTATGTCGTCGTCAACGGCGGCAAGTCGGGGTTGCATCGCGCTAAGGACACCGACGGCGACGGTTTGGTCGATTCGTCGGAATACCTGATGAAGATCGATGGGGGTGGCGAACACGGCCCGCACGCCGTGATCCTGGCCCAAGACGGCCAATCGCTTCTGGTCGATGCCGGCAACCACACGAAGCTGCCGGAGATTTCAGGGAGCCGCATCCCGACGAATTGGGGCGAAGACCACGTCTTGCCAAGGCGTTGGGACGCCAACGGCCACGCCGCCGGGATCCTCGCCCCGGGCGGGTGGATTTGCAAGGTCGACCCCGATGGGAAAAAGTGGGAAGTCGTCAGCATGGGGTATCGCAACCAATACGACATCGCATTGAACGCCGATGGCGAGCTCTTCTCGTATGACGCCGATATGGAATGGGACTTCGGCTCGCCGTGGTACCGCCCGACGCGGATCGTTCATGCGACCAGCGGCAGCGAATTCGGCTGGCGGAGCGGCACCGGCAAGTGGCCGACCTATTACGAAGATTCGCTCCCACCCGCCGTTGACATCGGCCCCGGTTCGCCTGTCGGCGTGACCTTCGGTTACGGCACCAAGTACCCCGCAAAATACCAGAAGGCCCTTTACGTCCTCGACTGGACTTACAGCACGATCTATGCCTGTCACCTGACACCGGACGGGTCGAGCTACAAGGGTGAGATCGAAGATTTCGTCTATGGCCAGCCGATGCAAGTCACCGACGCGACCGTCGGCCCCGATGGCGCACTCTATTTCACCGTTGGCGGCCGCGGCACCAAGTCGGCACTGATGCGGGTCGTCTACGAAGGAGACGAATCGACCGCACCGGTCAACGCGAAGGACGAAAAGAATCGTGAACTTCGCGAAGTCCGCCGCCAACTCGAGGCGTTCCATCGCCAGGGCGACGCCGACATGAACCTGATCTGGAGCCAACTCGGTCACGCCGATCGCTTCATCCGCTACGCCGCCCGCATCGCGCTGGAAAACCGCCCCGTCGATGCCTGGAAAGCGAAAGCCCTCGCCGAAACGAACGCACGCTCGGCCCTCACCGCATTGATGGCCTTGGCACGGCAAGGTGCCCCCGAGGATCGCGGCGCGGTCCTAGCGGCGCTCGGCCGGATCAACCCCAAGCAACTCGAACTGCAAGAACAGTTGACTTGGTTGCGAAATCATCAGCTCGCACTCGTCCGGTTGGGCGAAGTCACCGAGCAGGAACGGGCCGAGCTGATCAAACGGCTCGAACCGCTCTTCCCTTCCGACAATAACGCCTTCAACACCGAGCTGATGCAATTGCTGGTCCGCTTGGAATCGCCCGAGGCGGTCAAGCGTGGCGTGGCGATGATGCAGAAGCTTGCCGCCGAAGCCGAACCGATCCCGCCGTGGGGCGAAATCGCCAACCGGAATGCGGGGTACGGCGGCACCGCCCGCGCGATGATGGACAACATGCCCCCCATCCGCTCGATCGCTTACGCCTTCGCGCTCCGCAACGCCAAGACGGGTTGGACCGAGGAATTGCGGAAGGCTTACCTCGCCTTCTTCAGCAAGGCGGCGATGCACCCGGGTGGCGCGAGCTACCCCGGGTTCTTGAAGCAGTCACGAGACGACGCCTTGGCGAATGTCCCGACGAACGAATTGCCGCTCTATGACGAGATCCTCAGCGTCCCGCTGGGAGGCAAGCCGTTCGAAGCGACCCCGCCCAAGGGGCCGGGTAAAACGTGGACCAAGGACGAAGCCCTCGCTTCGCTGGGCAGCGAAATCAAAGGGGCGAATTTCGATGCCGGCCGCAACCTCTTCCACGCGACGCAGTGCGCGAAATGCCACCGCTTCTCCGGTGAAGGGGGGGCGATCGGGCCTGACCTTTCGACCGCCGGCCGCAAGTTCGCCCTCCCGGACATGATGGACGCGATCCTCGAACCGAGCAAAGCGATCTCCGACCAGTACGGGTCGCACCAAGTCGTCACCAGCGACGGTAAAACGCTCATCGGACGCGTCGTCGAACTGGGGGACCAACTCCAGGTCTACACCGCCGATGTCAACGTCCCGCCCCAGACGATCAAGAAAGATGACGTCGAGGAAATGGTCGTTTCGAAGGTCTCCCAGATGCCGACCGGCACGGTCGACACGCTGAACCCGGAAGAGCTGAAGCACCTGATCGCCTTCATCATGTCCGGGGGTGACCGCAACGCCCCGTACTTCAAACCGTGAACCCCTTGAAGGGCCCCGCGCTCGAGCTCGCCTGATCATTTCAGGCGACTCGGATCACGAGGGGTTCGATCCGGTTGACCGAACAACCCCGAGAGACGAACCGTGTCTCTCGGGGTTTTCTTTTTTCGTCCTTGGACGCGACCCTCAGCGCGATCGCCGACCCGCACCTGATCAGCCGACCCGCACCTGATCAGCCGACCCGCACCTGATCAGCCGACCCGCACGTGATCAGCCGACGCGATCTTTCCAGCGGTAAGCGGCCTGCGAGTTTTTCCAGAAGTACTTCTCGGTCGCTTCGGCACCTTTGCCGACGAAGTATTCCTGGACGATCATGAAGACGACGTCGTACGGCGCGCCCCGGTCCGAAACGGGCCAATTGCTCCCATAGATCAATCGATCCGGGCCGAACGATTCCCAAAGGTGATCGAGGACCGGGAGGTAATACTCGGTGTCGCGCGGGGCCTGGCCGGGTTCGCAGCGGATCTGTTCGACGAGGGCCGAGACCTTCATGAAGACGTTCGGCCGTCGCGCGACCGCGGCGATGTTTTCTTTCCACTGCGGGTGGAGCGATTTCGGGTCGCCGCTGGCCCCCAAGTGGTCGACGACGATCCGCAGCGCAGGGACGGCGCTGGCCAGCCGCGCGACCGAAGTCAACGCCTCGCAAGGGCCGTTCAGGTCGAGCTGCAGGTCGAGGTCGGCCAAGAGCTTGGCACCGGCGATCAGTCGGTCGCCGTCGCGGTCGATCGGCACCAGGTCGCTCCGCCATCGGATCCCGCGATAGATCGGGTTCTTGGCGAACCGACGCAGGTTATCGGCGAACTCGTCGGTGCGGGGATCGAGGTTCCCGACCAACCCCACGATCGACTTCTCTTTCTCGGCCAAGTCGAGGACCCATTGGTTGTCCTCGACCCACTGGCTCGCCTCGACGACGATCGTCGAACTGATCCCCAGCGGTGTGGCGAGCTTTTGCCAATCGGCGGGCATCACTTTGCGATAAAGCGGCGTCTCCTTCGGCGGCCAAGGGACACCCTGGGGCCGGGTCGGGTCGTAAAAATGGGTGTGGGTATCGACGACACGGGTCGGGGGAGACGTGTTGCCGGCTTTTTTGGTGTCGGCCTGGGCGGTGGCTTGGGCATCGGCCTGGGCGTTGGCGGCCTGAATCCCGAAGGGGGCGTTCACCCCCGACAGGACGGCCCCCGCGGCGGCGGCGGCAAGCAATTCGCGGCGATGGATGCGTGGCTGCATGGCAGTTTTTTCCGTGAAGATGAGGTGTTCGGACCGCAACAGGCCCCGGCCGACAAAAAAACCGATTTTTGGTAGGCAGCGGATGCCGAAACAGGTAGCATAAGGGTGAGAAAGTCCCCCGTCGCCCCCCTAAAGTGCCGATCATCAATCGGCAATCCCTTGGGATGGGGCGATGTCGACGGGATCGATCGCGTCGTCCGGCACCGACCTTTTGCGCCCGCCGCGAACGTTCCACCCCGCATCCTGACCCGCCTTACTTCCTTACCTTCACGATCATTTCCAGCCCCATCGAGTGAGACCAGATCATGCTGTCCTTCCAGGGTTTCCGCGCGAAAGATCTTTGTGACCGCGAACTCGGCCCGACCCGCCGCGATGTCCTCCGCGTCGGGAGTTGCGGCCTCTTCGGGTTCTCCCTCGGTTCGCTCCTGCGGCTCGAAGCTTCGGCCAACGAAGCGACCCCCAGCGGCGGTCCCGGCTGGGGCAAGGCGAAGAGCATCATCATGGTTTATCTCCAGGGGGGCCCGAGCCATCTCGACCTGTGGGACCCCAAAGAGAACGTCCCCGATAACGTGAAGAGCGTCTTCAACCCGATCAGCACCAAGATCCCCGGGATCCAATTCACCGAAAACCTGCCGAAGCTGAGCCAGCTCAACGACCGCTTCACGATGATCCGGTCGATGTCCTACACCCCCAACGGGCTCTTCAACCACACCGCCGCCATCTACCAAATGATGACCGGCTACACGACCGACAAGGTCAGCCCCTCGGGTCAATTGGAACCCCCGTCGCCGAAGGACTTCCCCAACTTCGGCAGCAACCTCGTCAAGATGCGGCCGGTCGAAGAACCGATGCTCCCGTTCGTGATGCTCCCACGACCGCTGCAAGAATCGAACGTGGTGGGCAAAGGTGGGGCCGCCGGATTCCTCGGCAAGGCGTTCGACCCCTACACGCTTTATCCCTCCGGCGATGACATGGACATGGACAAGATGTCCCGCATCAAGATCGATGACCTCAAGATGCGTCCCGAAGTCTTCAGCGTTCGGCTGCAACGCCGCGCCAAGCTCCGCGACCTGCTGAACCAACAGATGCCGGAAATCAATAAGGTCGTCGAGTCGTACGAGCTCGATGAATACTACGACCGCGCGCTGTCGCTGATCGTCTCCGGACGGGCCCGCGACGCGTTCGAATTGAGCAGCGAATCGGAAGAGCTCCGCGACGCTTACGGCCGCAACACCTTCGGCCAAAGCTGCCTGTTGGCCCGTCGCTTGGTCGAAGCCGGGACGCGGGTCGTCGAAGTGATCTGGCCGAAGGTCGCCAACAGCGACAACCACTCGTGGGACCACCACACCGGACTGTCACAGCGGATGAAGAACCAGTCGGGCCCGATGCTCGATGCCGGCCTGTCGACGCTGATCGAAGACCTCGACAGCCGCGGGATGCTCGAAGACACCCTCGTCGTTGCCGTCGGGGAATTCGGCCGCAGCCCCCAGCGCGGCGTCAGCACCAGCGGCAACAGCAATTCCGACGACGGCCGCGACCACTGGCCGTATTGCTACACCGCCGTCATGGCCGGTGCGGGGATCCGCCGTGGCTACGTCCACGGGAAGAGCGACAAGACGGCATCGGCGCCGATCGAAGATGCGGTTCACCCCAACCAACTGCTCGCTTCGATCTACCACGCCTTCGGGATCCATCCCGAAACGATCGTCTACAACCACCTCAACCAGCCCCGCGAACTCGTCAAGGCCGAAGCGGTCACCAAGCTCTTCGGCTAAGCCAACCGCTTCGCTACCGACCAAAAATCAGAGTGCTAATCAGAGGGTTGATGGTTCGAGTCCATCAGGGGGCACTTTTGCTTCCCGCCACCCGCTGCAGCACTGTCTCGCAAATGCCCGCTGTCCGCCGAGTTACTCGGAATCGCGGTCAGCGGGCTTCCCATTCACTCTTCGTGCCGCTCGGCACGAGTTCGAACCCGGTCGCGTGCTGACTGCTGCGCTTTGTGCTGCGCCGTCAAGCACCTCCGAATTACCGCTGGCTCCGGGTCGTCGAGCAAAGCGGCAGTTTGGCGAAATTGTCCCAGTCTTCTACAATGAGAAGACAGGAAATCATGATGGCCACAGAAATCACATATCCACACGTCGAAAAACAGCCGAACCAGCCCGCGTGCCTCGCACGTTTGCCGCGAATTCGGGTCGCCCAGATCGTGATGGACTATCTGGCCCATGGTTGGTCCGTCGATGAAATCTGCCGTCAGCATGGATATTTGCTGCCTGCCGAAGTTCACTCCGCGATGGCTTATTATTTCGATCATCGAACGGCAATGGACGCGGAGATCGAGCAGGAATTGTCCGCGGTCGAGGACGCCCGTCGGCAGTTGCCGGAATCTCCAATCGCGGCTCGATTGCGAGCTCAAAGGAAGCGCTAGCCGTGGCAGCGGGACGGTACATGGACGTGCACGTTCCTCAGGCGATCACCGATCAGTTGCGTCGGAAAGGTGTCGACGTATTGACAGCGATTGAAGATGATCGTGCCTCGCTGCCAGATGAGCAATTGCTCGAGCGTTCCACAGAACTCGGAAGGGTCCTGTTCACCCAGGATATTCGATTCAGGGTCTTGGCCGAGAAGTGGCAACGCAAAGGTCCAGAATTCCACGGACTGTTGTTCGGGCATCAACTCGGTGCCACATTGGGGCGATTTGTTTCCGACCTGGAACTCATCGCGATGGCGTCCGATGCCGACGAGTGGATCAACACCGTCCTGTATTTACCACTCTAGGTGAGCTGGAATCATCGCACCAAAATCCATTTCTCACTCGAATAGCCGTGGCAGTGAAGCAATGGCCTTAGCCTCCCGGCCCCGCAATCATCCGATGGGCCGACCATCCTTGGGCGCTTGATTACTACAAATGTAGTCACACATTTACTGGAAATGTGGTCGCCTGCTTGACTACGTTTTTAGTCAAGCAATCCGCGATGCGGATTCGGGCCATTCATTGCCACCGTATCCGCACAACTGTCCGCCAAGCCGCGCGCGGCTTCGCTCGCGTGCGCTTGAATGCGGCCTGCTTCGAGACCTTGGTCACGGGTTTCTGAAATCGCTCGACGCCCCCGGTTCGTGCAACCGGATCAACGACCAGACGGCTAAGGGGGTGGGGAGGAAACAGCACCCGCCGAGCGGATAAAAGGCGGCCCAGGCCCCCAGCTTGGCCCTGAAGTAACTCTGCTGGTTGTACATGTGAAGCGCCCCATAAAGGGCCAACCAATTGGCGGCGAGGGCCACGGCAAACATGATCGACTGGGTGGCGCTACCTTGCATCAACGAGACCCCCAGCGACGGCAGATTGACGCTGATCCCCAGCCCGGCAAGCACCATCTGCGCGATCGCCGGGGCGCGATAGCCCCGCGGCATCTCCGTCACGGGGGCCACAAGCACGTCATCCGTACCGGGCCAACTCCCCGAGGGGAATGTCGTTGGGAGAGGAGCCGACCCCAAATCGTCGTCAGGGAAACTTGGCATCGAGACCGCCGGAGGGTCGCTAACCGGCGTCACGCGTTGTTCCTCCTCCAAAATCGCCTCTTGAACGACCGAGGGGTCGGCCCCATCGACGGGAAGCGGCACCTTCAGGCGATGACGACAGGTGGGACAGATCATCGAATGCCCGATCATCGAACGGTCGATCGATAACGTCCGGGCGCAGGCCGGGCAGCGGATCAGTCCCAGCCCCGCGTTGACCTGGCCAATACCCCAACCCCTCAGCGGAGCCGCCTGGGAACGGCCCCGCCCCGCGGCCGTGAAACGATCGGCCGACGCGCCGAATGACCCTTCGCCCCCTCCCGCCACTGCCGCTTCGACCCGAAAATCTCCCGAACAGCGAGGGCAAATCGTCAGCCGTCCGACCGAATCGTCGTCGACTTCGAGCTCAACCCCACAGCGGGGGCACTGCACTTCCATAGCGAATTTCCGATCAATATGGCGATTACGGCCAACCCCGCCGCAGAAGCGATCGTCCGATGCGATAATCTAATCGATCGGGGACTTGCACTTGGCATCTCGACGATACAAAGCTAGCGTTCCCCATTATCCCGAGATCGAGGCAAAGAATCGATGACGAAAAGCAAAAGCGGTCAACCCTTGGAAGTAGTCGAACCGATCGGGTTGCGGGTTTTGGTCCGCAAAGACGAGCCGAAACGGGAGACCAAGGGAGGCATCGCCTTGCCTGATGCCGCCGAAATACCGACCATCACCGGGCGGATCGTGGCCATCAGCGCCGCCGTGGAACACGACGAAGATGTCCCGCTGCGGCAATACGACAAAATCCTGTTTCACCCCAAAAATGCGATCCCCGTCGACCTCGAACATGACAACCAACTCTTCGTCGTCCCGGTCGAAGATGTCGTGGCGGTCTTCCGCCGTCCCCCCAACAGCGACTGAGAGGCCCGGGGACCAAGTCTCGTCCCGAAAGAAAAATTAACGCTAAAAAAATCGCTGATTTATTCTTCCTAACTTCCTGGACACGTAAAGAAGATCGCGTATTTCGCGAGCTTTTCCGCCCAAAATCGCTCCATCCCCGTTGGGCGGTGTGGCGGTTTGACTCACCCAGCACTCCCCGAGATAATAGAGTCTCCACGAGGGGTGCCTTGCTGGGAGATTCGCTGATGAAGTCGCTACCGACAGCCCTGACGTACACCATCGAAGACAGCGACGAATCGCTGTTGACGGAGTACGCACGTACCGGCAACCGGAAGCTCTTCGAGACGTTGATGCGGCGGTACCAGTCGGAAATTTACGGTTATCTGCGTCGATTCCTTGGCCGTGATGATTTGGCGGAGGACGTATTCCAAACGACCTTCCTGCAGATCCATCTCAAGTGCGGCCAATTCGACCCGATCCGCAAGGTCCGCCCATGGCTCTACGCGATCGCCACGAACGCGGCGATCGATGCCCAGCGTCGGGCAAAGCGAAACCGAATGACCAGCCTCGATCACCCGGCCCCGAACAGCCAGTCGCGTACCGCCTCGTGGGGTGACCAGTTGGCCAGCCCCTCCCCCGACCCGGCCGCAATCAGCCAATCGCAGGAAGAGCGGAATTGGCTCCGTGGGGCCGTCGAAAGCCTGGGCGATTCGTATGGCGCGGTGATTCAGCTCGTCTACTTTCAGGGGCTGAAGTACCGCGAAGCGGCCGAGATCCTGTCGATTCCCGTCGGGACGGTGAAGAGCCGTTTGCATTCGGCGGTGGCGAAACTGTCGGATCAATGGCGGGAACGTAAAGTGGGCTCGACGATCGCCAACCGCTGATCCAGCCCCCTGGGGTCCGAAGCCAAACCCGATCGCGGAAAAAATCTTGAGACACTTGGTGGTCGGAGTCGCGGCCCGGTCCCCAATCCCTGAGGGGGTTTGCACGAGGCGAGCGACGGCTATCCTTTCTCATGGGGTTGTCGGTCGACGGCCAGTCCGGGATCACCCACACCCCGACCGAACCTTCGCCCCGGAAGCGGCCGTGAATGACATTTTTTTGAGCGGCACCCCACTCCATGCCTGGCACCTAGCGGCCGGCGCGCGGATGGCGGGGTTCGCTGGGTACGACATGCCGATCGCCTACGGCAACGCCGCGAATGAGCATCGCGTTTGCCGCTCGGCCGCGGCGATCTTCGACATCTCACACCTCGGCCGCCTGCGGCTAGAAGGTGTTGGCGCGGCCCCGCTCCTCGATCGGCTCCTGACCCGCCGCGTCACCGACCTCCCTGTGGGCGGTGTTCGCTACGCGTTGATCTGCGACGTTGACGGGGGCGTGATCGACGACGCCACGATCAGCCGCGTCGAAACCCCCAGCGGCACCGGCTATTACCTGTTGACCGTCAACGCCGCGAACAGGGGCCGCGTGATCGAAGTGATCCGCCCACTGCTCGATGACTTCCCGATGGTCACGCTTACCGATCGCACCGACCTGACGGCGATGATCGCGGTCCAAGGGCCGATGGCGATCCCGACCGTCGCGAGGCTCTTTCGCGCCCGCATCGGTACGCTCAAGCGGTTTCGCGCCATCGTCACCGAACAGTTCGGCAAACCGGCGATCGTCAGCCGCACCGGCACCAGCGGCGAAGACGGGATCGAGGTGATCGTCCGTGCCGAAGAGTCGCGCCGGGTCTGGGAAAACCTTTTGATGGCAGGACGCCAAGCGGGCTTCACCCCCGCCGGGCTCGCCGCCCGCGAATCGTTAAGGATCGAGGCGGGGATCCCCGGATACGGCCACGAACTGGACCGGCACATCGACCCGATCAATGCGGGACTCGCCTTCGCCTGCGACCTCAACGAGCGACAATTCACCGGCCAACAAGCGCTCGCACGCATCGCCCGGGAAGGGCCCCGACTGGCCCCCGTCGGCTTGATCTTAAGCGGACCCGACGCGGCGAACCCGGATGCGACCCGGACCGACTTCGCGGAGCGCATCAGCAGCACCGCCACCAATACCCCTGGCGACCGTTTCCCCGTCATCGATGCCACGGGGCGAAAGGTCGGTTGGGTGACGAGCCACTGCCATTCGCCGATGCTCGGGGTCCAGATCGCGATGGCGATGATCGAGCGATCGGCCTTGTCCTTTGGCGACGACCTGTCATTCGCGACCCCCGCCACACCGCCGCTGCGAATCGACACACCCGCGGGGCAACTTCCGGCGACCCTCACTAAGCTACCCTTTTATCGCCGGACGACAGGGACACCCCCTTCGCCTCCAGCGCCGACCCGGATCGCTTGACCTTTCGAGCATCGCAACCGACAAAAGCATCGTGACAGACACGAGCATCGCAACCAGGAGACCAACCATGCCTCGAACCCCGGATCAGCTCCGTTTCGCCAAATCGCACGAATGGGTCGATATCGATCGCAGCGGCGGCGAACCGATCGCCACGATCGGGATCTCGGACGTCGCGATCGAGCAACTCACCGAACTGGTCTACATGGACCTCCCCAAGGTCGGACGCAAGCTATCGGCCGGAGAAGAATTCGGTGAAGTCGAATCGGTCAAAGCGGTCAGCCCTCTCTACAGCCCCGTCCGCGGCGAGATCGTCGCGGTTCATCAAGACCTCCCCGATCGGCTCGCCGAGTTGAAACAAGACCCGTACGAATTCGGCTGGATCATGAAGGTAAAACTGAGCGACGAGGCATCGCTCGGCGGACTGCTCGACCATGTCGCCTACCGACGCCACTGTTCCGAGGCGGGCTAACATCGCGGTTCGTGCTCAGAAAACAGCCCTATCCCGCTATCGCCATGGCATCGAACGTTCAAGCAGCCCGCAATCCGCAGCTTTAAAATCGACGCATCGCCCGGATCTCGCACGACCGTTGATTTCAACAGGCCCCATCCCAACAAGCCCCATCCGTGACGAACGCTCCACCGAATCCTCCCCACCGTCGACGAACCGGTGTCGGCAGGATCCTCACCAGCGAACCGCTTGCCGGGGCGGTGAACATGGCGATCGACGCCGCGATCCTCCAGTGCGCCCAACCCGACGCTGGCCCGACGCTGCGGCTCTATCGCTGGGCCCCGGCGACGCTGTCGTTGGGTTACTTCCAGCAATTCACGTCGAGGCTCACGCACCCCGCCAGCCTCGGGCTTCCGATCGTCCGCCGCGCCTCCGGTGGCGGGGCGATCATCCACGATCGCGAACTGACCTACAGCCTGACGATCCCCGACGATTCGTCCGTCGGCGCTTCGTGCGAAATTTATCGCCAAGTCCATGACGCCTTTCGCAGGGTAATGTCCGATTGGGGCATTCGGCTCGACCGTTTCGGCGATCTTGGTCTCTCAGCCAGATCGGTTCGCTGCGATTTAAGATCGACCGGGTCTGGTCAAGCGAGCGGGCCTGGCAATGCGAGCGGGCCTGGCAATGCGAGCGGCCTGGCTGACGAACCGTTCCTCTGCTTTCAACGCCGTTCGGACGAAGACCTCGTCTTGGCCGGGTACAAGGTCGTGGGGAGCGCCCAAAGGCGGGGCCGCTTCGCACTCCTGCAACACGGCAGCCTCCTGACATCCGCTTCCCCCGCCGCACCCGAACTCCCGGGGATCGCCAATCTCCTCGGCAGAAACCTCGATCCGGCAGCCCTGATCGGGCCCATCGCCGAGGAACTCGGCCAAGCGCTCGGGGTTCAATGGACAGAGGGCGAGTTGTCGTCCCGAGAAGCTGAAACGGTTGTAACGATCGAGCACGAAAAATTCGGGGCGGAATCGTGGACCCTTAAGCGATGAGACCAATGAAGGCCTTAACGGGCACGATTGTCGCCTTATCGGCAGTGTGAGTTGACAATCCCCCCGAAAAGAAGCGGAAATCTCTTCCATAAGAGGGATGATTTGCGTACGATGGTCAGATTGATTGTTATCGACTGGCCCACAGATTTTTTAAGACCGATTATTGTAAGGGTTGAGATCGAGCGAGATTACCGGCAGATGCGTCCTTATTTTTTTTCGTCGTAGACGGTAATTGAAGGTCCGGTTTCGCCATTGGCGAATCGGTCTACAGAGAGGGCATTCGATGCAGGTCAAGTTAAAGGTGATGACTGGCAGTCACGCGGGGATGGAGATCGCCGTCGCGGGTGAAAAGTTCGTGATCGGTCGAAGCGATTCCTGCCAACTGCGTCCCAAGAGCGAGTCGGTCAGCAGGAAACATTGCATTCTGGTCGTTCGCGACGGCCGGGTCTTGGTTCAGGACCTGAATAGCCGCAACGGTTCATTTATCAATGAAGAGCGGCTACCAAGCGACAAGGCGAAAGTCTTGGCGTCGGGAGATATGCTCCGAGTCGGCAAGCTCGAGTTCGAAGTCTTGATCGAACATGGGCTTCAAGGGGATAAAAAGCCGAAGGTTCAGAGCGTCGGCGAAGCGGCCGAACGGTTGGTCCAGTCGAGCAGCAGCGGCAGTAAGTTCGAACCGGTTGACGTCACGTCGTGGCTCGACGAGGCGGATCAGGTCGATCGCGACCGCCGGTTGTCGGACCCCGATAATCGCCAGTTCAGGATCGAGACCGTCCCCGAAATCGACCTGAGCACGATCCAGGATACGGATCTTTCCAATAACGGCGAATCGAAGCTGGATCAGTTGAAAAAGGCCCAGAAGGAACCGCCGGGCAAACTTCCGACCAATGCGACCAAAGCGAACAGTACAAACGATTCTCGCCAGGCTGCCGACAAAGCACTCAAGAGCTTTTTTGGCAATCGCTAAGCGATCCGCCCGTCCCACCCTCGCGCCGCGGGGCTGGATTGGCGTGTCGATGTTCCTTGTCTGCTTGCTCCCAAGCCTCGCGCGAGCCGAACAGCTCGTCCGCCTCAAGTCGGGGCTCGTCATCCGAGGAACGGCTGTCGAAGTCCCGGGGGTCGACCAAAGCGCCTTCGCGGTCGCATCGGCTACGGCCGGAAACAGCTCCCTTCCGGTCTGGATGATTGACGATGGGCTGCGGCGGGTTTACGTCCATCGGGGAGGGATGGTCGCCGAATCCAACGCGGTCGAAGACATCGCTCAGCGGTTGGGGATCTGGCAATCGGTCCCCTTGGGGGGCAAAACGATCGGCGGGATGGGGCCGATGCTGGGCGTCTCCCCGTTTAACGATTATGGCCAGCGGATGGTGACGCTCCGTGGGGTCGATGGGAGCCCGCTTTCGATCCTGCAGGGGATCACCGAAATCAACGCCCGCTACACCGTCTTGGAAGCCCTCCGCGGCGACCCGACCTTCCAGTGGCAATCGCGCGTCGCCACGTCGTCGATCCCGCCCGAACAGCTCGCGACCCTCTTCGCCCGCCGCGTCGACCGCCGTGATTATGGCAAGCGGCTGGAAGTCCTGCGGATGTACATCGAGGCCGACCGCTTCGGCGAAGCCCGCGCGGAACTCGAATCGATGGTCCGCGACTTCCCCGATGAGCCTCGACTGGCGACGCAGCTCAAGGCGCTCGCCCAAAGCCAAGGGGCCCAACTGCTGAACGAGGCCAAACTCCGCCGCGACTCGGGGCAATACAAGCTCGCGCTGCAGATCCTCGATAACTTCCCCGCCGGCGACGTCGCCCGCACGACCGCGGTCGAGGTCCAAGACGCGATCGATTCGATCCGTGGCCGATCGGCCCAGGCCAAGACCCAAATCGATCAGCTCCGCGGCCAGATCCGAAAGCTCGGCGCGGCCTACCCCCAACAGACCCTGTTGGCCTTCGCCGACGAGATCGAAAAGAACCTGTCCCCCGATACCGTCGCCCGGCTCAGCGATTACGCGCAGCTCGGTGGCGTCGACGAGCTGCCGGTCGAAAACCGCGTCGCGCTGGCGATCGGCGGCTGGCTGCTCGGTTCCGGGTCGGGGCTTCAAAACCTCACCATCGCCGTCTCGCTGATCGAGGTGCGGGGCTTGGTTAGCGCCTACCTGGCTTCGAGCGACCCGGCGGAGCGGACCCAAATCCTCGATAAGCTTCGCAACCGCGAAGGGGCGACGGCGCAGTACGTGTCGCGAATCTTGAAGCTGATCCCGCCCCCACTGCCGCTCCCGGCCGAAGCCCGCGATGGCGACGACCCCGACCTCTACCACATGACCCTCGAACAGACCGGTCGTGACCGCGGGGCCTATTCGGTGCGGCTGCCGCCCGAATACGACCCGCTGCGGCAATACCCCTGCGTCGTCGCACTCCACGCGATCGGCGCCCCAGTCACGTCACAGATCGACTACTGGTCGGGGCCGTGGGACCCCGCCAGCGGGATGCGGATGGGGCAGGGGGCCCGCCACGGGTTCATCGTCGTCGCCCCCGTCTGGAGCCGCGAAGGGCAACTGAATTATGAATCGACCCCGCGCGAACACGCCGAGGTGCTCGCCGCGGTCCGCGACGCGATGCGCCGCGTGTCGATCGACCCGGACCGGATCTTTTTGGCCGGCTACCTCGACGGTGGGTCGGCCGCCTGGGACATCGCCCAATCCCACCCCGACATGTGGGCCGGGCTGATCAACATCGGCGGTGACCCGTCCAGCTACACGCGGTTCTACACGCCGAACGTCAAACGGCTACCGATGCGATTCGTCTTCGGCGAATTGGCGGGCTCCCCGGCCCCGCTGGTTCGCAACGGCGATTTCCTCAATCGCTACATGAAGGTCGACTTCAACGCGATGGTGATCATGTACCGCGGCCGCGGCCCAGAACATTTTTATGAAGAGATCCACCAGCACTTCGAGTGGATGAAATTGCCAACGATCCGCCGCGGGGACATGCCGCAATCGATCGAGGCGGCGACGATGCGACGCGGCGACCAATTCTTTTGGTGGCTGGAACTCGACGGGTTGCTCGACCAAGTCGTGATCGACCCTTTCCTGTGGGACTTGGTCGACAAGCCGAAGGCGGCCGAAGTCGCCGCGACGGTCGGTGGGAACAACGAGATCCGCATCATCCGCGCCCCGGCCCAGCGGGTTCGCGTCTGCCTCGAACCCTCGATGGGGATCAGCCTCGACCAACGGGTCGTGGTCCGTAACGACAAGGATCGCGCCACCGTCGACTTCGACGGGTCGGTCGACTTCCTGCTCGAAGACGTCCGGACGCGGGGCGATCGCAAACGACCCTTCTGGACCGCCGTGACGATCCCATGACACCGCGGATCCTTGCGGAACAGACGCTCTCGCCCGGATCCCCCGTCACGATCGCCGGCGGCGTGTGGCAGATCGCCGGTGGGATCGGCATCTTTTTGCTCGGGATGATTCTCGTCACCGAAGGGGTCAAGGCCTTCGCTGGCGAATCGCTGCGCAAGGCCCTCGTCCGCTTCACCGGCAGCCCTTGGCGGGCCTTCCTCTCCGGCGCGATCGCGACGCTCGCCGTCCAGTCTTCCAGCGCCACGACGCTGACCGTGATCGGCTTCGTCAGCGCCGGGCTGTTGACCTTTTCTCAAGCCGTCGGCGTCGTGATCGGCGCGAGCCTCGGGACGACCGGGACCGGATGGCTGGTGTCGGTCCTGGGGCTCAAATTCAGCATCGGCCATTACGCCTTGCCGGTGGTCGCCATCGGGGCGCTGCTGCGGTTATTGGGCCGTGGCTCATGGCACCTGATCGGACTGCCGCTCGCCGGCTTCGGGCTGATCTTCGTCGGCATCGACACGCTCCAGCAGGGCATGTCCGGTGCCGCGAGCGTGATGAGCTTCGCCGATTGGCCTTCGGCCGGCGTCATCGGGGTCGTCGCCTGGGTGCTGGTCGGCATCCTGATGACGATCATCACGCAGTCATCCAGCGCGGCGATCGCGACGGTCTTGACGGCACTGCACACCGGGTCGCTCCGCTTCGAACAGGCGGCCGCTTTGGTGATCGGCGCTTCGGTCGGAACGACGGTGACCAGCCTCCTGGCGTCGCTGGGGGCGAACGTCTCGGCGAGGCGGACCGCATTGGCCCACGTGATTTTCAACGGCTCCGCCGGCGGCCTAGCGCTGCTCCTTTTTCCGCTGTTGATGCGCGGGATCACCTGGGCCCAGCAACACCTCGCCTTGCCTCAAGGGGCGATCAGCCTGAGCCTCTTTCATAGCTGCTTCATCGGGCTGGCCGCGGCGATCTACCTGCCGCTGATCGGACCCTTCTCGCGGCGTATCGAAAAGCTCCTGCCGGAGTCCGAATCGCCGCTGGTCCGGCACCTCGACGCGAGCGTCTTGACGCTCCCCGAAGTCGCGCTCGAAGCGAGCGGCAGGGCGCTTTGCGACACCGCCGCCGAACTGTTCGACGCCGCCCGCCGCCGGTTGACCTGGGGGAACCGCGGTTACCACGATTCAGGGCTGCAACAGTTCAACGACGCGATCCGCCAGATCGAGACATTCCTCCGCAAGGTCCGCTATTCCCCATCGGAATCCCGGCCGCTGTCACAAACCCACGTCGGACAGATCCACACGATCGACCACCTCCTGCGGTTCGAACAGCAATTGCAACCGCCCCGCTCCCAAGTCGATAAGCTCGATGACCCATTGGTCCAAGCGGCCAAAGTGCAAGCGATCGAGCTGCTCGAACTGGCCAGCCGTGGGCTCCGCGGCGAAGCCGCACCGGGCTGGCCCGACGAGGTCCGCCGCCGCTCTTTAGAACTCGCCGAATCGCGCCGCACCGATCGCCCGCGGCTGCTGCAACCCGCCGCGCTCGCCCAGTGGGAACCGGACCAAGTCCTCGGCCTACTCGACACGATCCGCTGGCTCGATCGACTCGGTTACCACGCCTGGCGGGTGACGCATCACCTCAGCGGCGGCGAGGTGCGGGCCGATGGGACGAACGACCCGTTAAGCTCTGACAGCGCCGGCCCGACCGTCCGCGACGCCCCCGACGAACCGATCCCGGCAACCCTGCCCCGCTAAACCTGCCCCGCTAAACCTGCTCGCCCGGTGCGACAACACGCGATCCTGGCGCGCGGGGTTTAACACGAAGAAACGAAGTTCACGAAGGAGTCAGAAGACGGCGGATGGGAGAATGGTTATTGACCAACGGAAAACAAAAAATGCAAAATGACGGTTGAGGGCGATCGCAAACATGCAAGCGTTAAGGCGGTAGCCTGCCACTTCTTCATTGCCCTA
The DNA here is from genome assembly GCA_040375695.1 of Planctomycetaceae bacterium. GTDB lineage: Bacteria > Planctomycetota > Planctomycetia > Pirellulales > Pirellulaceae > UBA6163. The sequence continues at coordinate 6,614 of JBEIRZ010000010.1, read as the reverse complement.
CTTTTAACTTTCTCATTTCTACCCGCTCGCCCGAAGGGCGCCGGGGTCGTACCCGGGATTCGGGATTCGATCCCGAATCGACAGTTCCGTCTTCGGCTAATCCTCAATGCATGAGGCAGGGCCTGCGGCGATGGGCGTGGTGATCATCGAGGGTGGCAGGGCCAGGGCCTGCGGCGATGGGTCGATTTTGTCTTGACGAATTTGCTGCGGGTTTACCTTCGGATCGGAGCGGGCGAAACCTATTCGACCGGCAACGTGAAGACAGGGCAGGGGGCATGCTTGAGCACGTTTTGCACGGTGCTTCCGGTGAGCATTTCCCAGAACGAACGCTTGCCCGACGTGAGCATAAAGATCAGATCCGCGTCGATCTCTTTCGCGTACTTGGCGATTTCGGCCGAAGGCGATCCCGAACGGCTGACGCGTGACCAAGCGACACCAACGTCTTCCGGGAGCTCAAGCTCCGGGAACCGGCTTTCGTCCCCGACATGCAGGACCGCTACCTCCGGCTGAACCCCATCGAGGCTCTCTAACATCGCGCAGATTCGGGTCACGGCGGGGTCGGCGTTCGGTTCGTGATCGACTGCCAACACCACCTTGCGCAGCGAGGCGCGACCCGTTTGCAAGTCGACGCAGCCACGCCCCCCTTCCTTGACGAACAACGTCGGCAGGCGGGTTTGTTGCGAAATCTTAAGCGATGATGGGGGCTCGATGAAAAAACTACTGGCCCCGCTGGTTCCCATCACCAGCAAATCAAAACTATCCAAGTTGCTGAGCTCCACAATCGCGTTGATCGGGTCGGAATCGACGGCGATCCGCTTCTCGATGTGGATCCCGAGCGTCTTAGCCACATCGCTCCGTCGTGTCCCCGGTTCCAAGATCCCCCAACGTTCGAGCGTCTCGCGGACCGCCGGGAAATCGTCCCAACTCATCTCCTGGTCTTTGTCGGTGGCGACGTGCAACAGCGTCAGGTCGGCTTTGTTCCTGATCGCGATCGCCAGCGCGTGGGCGAACGCGACTTCACTCGCTTGGGAAAAATCGGTCGGGTGCAGGATCGAGTAGGCGCGGCCGCTGTAAAAAGACATCGGTCAATTCCTTGGTGAGAGCGTTTGGTATCGGTGAGTCATTCGAAGCATAATTCAAGGCGAAGCGGGCCGCAGGGCTTCGCAGGCGAGCACCCGCTGATCGATCTCTTTGAAGAGCTCGCGGGTGATCAGACCACCCACCCCGCCATAACCTCCCTCGAAGACGCCGCTGGAGAGCCCTTCGGCGAAGCCATCGATCGGGGGGATGAGCGTGGCGGGAGGATCGGCCCCGATGATCCGCATTTGCATCTTCCTGGCCGAATCCTGAGACTTGGTCGCGACGACCGCGAACCGAATCCCCGCCTTGTTAGCGACCATGTCGACGAAGGAAAAGCCCGAACCGCCGGGTTGGGAATCGGACAACTCTTTGGTGATCCCGACGGCCAGCGCCCGATGTTCGTCGGTCAACAGGGTCAACGCGGCGCTGACCGCGAAGTGTCGAGGCAAGTCATTTCGCCCGTGCGCCGTGATCCGTTGCCGAAGGGCCGCCCGCTGTTGCTGCAAGGCCGGGCCCAAATCACTCCAACCGACTTTGGCAACTTTTTCGTCGCCGACAATCACCCCCAGCGCCAGGATCGCGGCCTTGTTCGCAAACACCGCATCGGTCCCGTGCGAATTGTCCTCGGCAAAGGCGAATGCCATCTCGACGACTTGCCCAAAAGCTTCGTCACCGCTGGCGATCTGATCCGAATTGTCGAGCAGGTGCAGGCCGGTCGCCCGTGCGGCCATGTCGAGGTCCACCGGAACCTTTTTTCCCATCCCCCAGGCGAGGACGACGGGGACCAGAACGACACCCGTCACTGCGGCAGCGCGGCTCTTGCGGAGCGCCAGACCCGCGAGGGCTCCGAACAGTGAAGCGATGATGATGAAGACGAGCTGCATGCGGATCGGGAAGTAGCCGAAGTTCATCCACTTCACCACGATCGCCAACACGGGGGTCGCTGCCAGGACGTAGATCGCGGAGCGACGGACCGGGACTTCGATCAGCGCCATCGACAGGAAGATGCCGATCATCGCCAAGCCGATGGCGCGAAAGACGACCGCGGTGAACAACCGAGCCTTCGATTCCGATAAGGCGAACAACGACTTGGCTAATTCGATGCCCCAAGTCGGCGCGCTCAGCGGGCGAGGGTCGGGGAGCAAGTACAAGGCCAGCAACCACACCGCCAACGCGATCGCCCACTTTTTCGCCGCCGGCATCCCACGTTGATCGCGATAAAACTGATTCATGGTCCGGGTCGAAGCTTAGGAGACTGGGCTTGGTATGGGGGCGTGGTGTGGTGGGCTGGGTGGGGAATGGTGCTGGCGGTTCGTTGTGTCTGCGTGGCTAGAAGCTAACTTCCATACGTATCCCGGCGACGAGCGCGTCCCTGTAGATACCCGATGGCGAAGCGATGTACTGCATATCCGGCTGAAAGCTCAATCGACTCGACCAGACGGCCCGGTAAAAGAGCTCCGTTGCGGTCTCTCGATTCGTGCCCCCTTGAAAGAGTTCCGACCACGCGACCCCGACCCCGATCACATCAGCCTCTCGGCCAGGAAGCAGGCCGGTATAGGTAAGTCCCGCCACCGCGCTGTCTCCGATCGATTGCGCGATCGGCTGACCGCCGGGGAACCGGGGGTAATAGCCGACGAATGCGGCCAAACCTTGGTCCTGAGCGTGATCGCTAAAGGCGGGTCGATAAAGGGTTTGTTCCCATTGCACATAGTATTCGCGGACGGGCGATACGAGTTCACCTTCAAGTTCACCCTCCGACTCGTAGAGGGCACCGATCGAAAAGGCCCCGGGTAATCCGACCCCTAAAAATCCTGCACCGAGCAAACCGCCATCGGCAGAGGTGTAGCGGTATTCTAATTCGGTAACCGCCAAGAACGAGTGATTATCGGAAAATCCCCAGTCACGGTTCTGGACAAACGCGTTCCAGACACCTCCCTTCCACTGCCAATCGTCTGTCAACTTCACAAGCATCACAGCCCCTGCGGCCTGATCGGGGTAGGTCGGGAACGCGGTAGAAGGGCTCAACCCAAAGGTCGATTGAACGAAGTGCTCCGCGCTATCGATCCTTTGAAATTCGGCATTCATGTCCTGCCTACCAAGACGCAGCGTGACGAGGTTATCGAGCCACTCGCTTTCCCACCAGTACTCGCCCAACTGCGTCACATTCCCGAGCGAATCGATGTTGCTGATGACTTGCGTGTCCCCGACGAAGTCTTGCGTCAAACCGCGACCGTGGGTGTTCTCGACCAAAAAATAGACTTGGCCGGGAATGCCAGTTCGCGTTTCGTCGAGGTCAAACCGTATCCCTAAATCCAACAGCCCCAAATATCGCGTCGCGTCCTTCGTCGTTTTGCCGCCGCGGGCGTTGGTAAAGACCTCTCCGTAATAGACCGGCTCGAATGTGAGCAACCTGGCAGGCTCCTCATGCCGCAAGCCCTGCCATTCTCTCAGTTCGTTACCAAGGTCATCGCAGGCGGGTTCGGCGCCGTGTACGGCCAAATCGGACCCGCTGACCAAGGAAGCGACCAGCCAAAAGTAGCCGACGGCAAGCATCCGAAGTTTGGAACGCGTCGATGGGGTCATGAATAGAAAACACCCCGCTTACCCCTAACCTCGTTGTCCCTTCGAGCAAACTCACCCACCCAGGTGAGCGGTGCACGTTTAACTCGTTTATCGGGTCGCTCTTCCGACTCCAGTAAAATCGGATCAGGGCGGCCCTCCTTTCGCAAAATTCATGCAGTTTCGGAGGAATCTTCATCAAAATGCGATCTTCTTACCATGTCCGAACTGACTGCGATCGATGCCGGATCGGGGAGAGTTACCTTCAGCCCTTGATGGGTGCCGCGAAACGGAAATCACACCCCCTGAACGGGTAGGGGAATTGAGTAGTTTCCCCAGTTGTTAACCGCTATCGACCATCACATACTGTGGGGCGGGGAATGCTTCGTCGAATCGGTCGGCAAGGTAGTTATGGGATCGCGCGGCGGCATGACCAGTTGATTCCTCGAATGGGCATGTTCGACTCTTCAAAACGGGAACGTTCTAGATGGTAAATGGTCAATGGTATTTGATGCGGCCACCCACAACCGGGTGGGTAACTCGCATCTTCGCCGGTTTGTTCGTCCTTGGGTTTCTTTTGCTACCTCACACCGCTTCGGCTCAACAGGCAAAAAAGCCCAACATTTTGGTGATTTGGGGTGATGACGTCGGGCAGACCAACGTCAGCGCCTACTCGCGCGGGATGATGGGGTACAAAACCCCGAACATCGATCGCATCGCCCGGGAAGGGATGATCTTTACTGACTACTACGGCGAACAATCCTGCACCGCCGGGCGTTCTTCGTTCATCATGGGGCAGAGCGTCTTCCGCACCGGTCTCTCGAAGGTCGGGTTGCCAGGTGCCAAGGAAGGGATGAGTGCCTTGGATCCGACGATCGCGGGCCTGCTCAAGGATCAAGGTTATGCCACGGGGCAATTCGGCAAGAACCACTTGGGTGACCGAGACGAACACCTCCCATCGAATCACGGCTTTGACGTCTTCTTCGGCAACCTCTACCACTTGAACGCGGAAGAAGAACCCGAAAACGAAGATTACCCGCGTGACCTCGTCTTGCCGGACGGTCAGACCTTCAGGCAAAAGTTTGGCCCTCGCGGGGTCCTTAAGTCATACGCCGATGGCCGCATCGAAGACACGGGAGCGTTGACCAAGAAGCGGATGGAATCGGTCGATGACGAAACGTCGGCCGCGGCGATCGAATACATCGAAAAGATGACCAAGGAGGGCAAGCCTTGGTTCGTATGGTGGAGCGGCACGCGGATGCACTTCCGCACGCACGTCAGCGACGAACGGATGGCCGCGATCAAGAAGAAATACCCGCACGCCGACGAATACACCTGTGGCATGATCGAGCACGACATGCACATCGGCCAGTTCTTGGAAGTCTTGGATCGGTTGGGCATCGCTGACAACACCATCGTCCATTATTCGACGGACAACGGGCCGCACATGAACACCTGGCCCGATGCCGCTTGGTCCCCCTTCCGCGGCGAAAAGAACACGAACTGGGAAGGCGGTTGGCGCGTGCCGTGTGCCGTAAGGTGGCCCGGTGTTGTCAAGCCGGGCGGCGTCAGCAACGAGATCGTCCACCACATGGACTGGTTGCCGACGTTCCTCGCGGCCGCTGGCAAGAAGGATATCAAAGAAGACCTTTTGGACGGTTACCACTCGAACGCGCTCAATCGCGATTACAAGGTTCACTTGGATGGCTATGACATCACCAACCACCTCAAGGACCCCGAAGGTACCCCCAGCCCGCGTAAAGAGATTTTCTATTTTTCGGACGACGGCGACCTGACCGCCTTCCGCTACGACGCTTGGAAAGTGATTTTCATGGAACAGCGTGTCGAGGGGACGCTCCGGGCTTGGGCCGAACCTTTCGTCGCTTTGCGCGTACCCTTGATTTTCAACCTGCGCCGCGACCCCTACGAACGGGCGAACAAGACGTCCAACACCTATTACGACTGGTTGTTGGACCGCGCGTACTTGCTCGTTCCGGCACAAGCCTACGTCGCCAGATTCCTGCAAACCTTCAAGGAATTCCCGCCACGTCAAAAGGCTGCCAGTTTCTCGCTCGAAAAAGTGATGCAAAGCCTTTCATCCCCCGGTGAAAGGTAATTCATCGTCGTGAATATTCGGCTCGTGGGCGGCTTCCGTACGGAAGTCGCCCACGGGTTTTTTTCGATCGGTCGTCAGAGCTTTTATCGACCAAGCTTTCCGTCTGAAGATCAGGCCGAGGGAACATCATGCTTCGGCATCTCTTAGTATCGAGCAGATTGCTACTGATCCTTCCGATCCTCGGCTCGTTGCTCTTGATGGTCGGGGTCGTCGTGATGGGGATCGCCGTCGTCGTGGTCCAGGAGTGGACGCTGCTCACCAAAGGAGATTTTTCTCCCAAGGCCGCTAAGGCACTGACCCTGACGGTGATCGAGACGGTCGACATGTTCCTGCTAGCAGCCATCTGCTACATCGTCGCGATCGGACTCTACAAGCTGTTTATCAGCCAAGACGAAAAACAACTCTTAGGTAAAATTCGGATCGAAAACCTCGCCGATTTAGAGACTAAAATCATCGGGGTGGTCATCGTCGCGATGGCGGTCGGTTTCCTAGGCAGGGCTACCGAAGCGGTCGATTACGTCGCCGTACTACAAGGCGGCATCGGCATATCGGCTGTCATTTGCGCCCTGTGCCTGTTCCTAAAACTATCGGCTTCCGAGAAGGGATAGGGCCAAGGCCTCGCTACGGGAGGCTCCTGCCGTTGGCGTCCGTTTTGGGTTGATGCCCCGTCACTTCCTTGGCCCCGTGATCTCCGCTCATGCGTTGCCTCCGCGTGCTGTTCTGTGCGATTTTGTTGGCCGGGCCTCTCACGTATGCCCGCGGCGAACAGGAGTCGCTTCTTGCGCCGACGAAGCATGTTTTGATCCTCTACACGCACCGGGTCGCCATGCCCATCTCGCAGCAATGGGACAGGGGGATT
>JBEIRZ010000405.1:0-3946 GCA_040375695.1 Planctomycetaceae bacterium | reverse complement strand
GGCGGGCAGGTTTAGTTCTTCGGACGAAATTATTTCGTCCGACTTGCGAGAATTGCCGCGAAAAACAAACTGACCGGCAGGCTTGCGGGGATGGCTAAAAATTTCGACTATTCTGTCCGAAAATCTTGAAAAGTGTATTTGACAAATCAAGATCGGTCGATTATCTTTATATTCCGCGGGACACTTCCCCGCGAATCACCACAACCAAACGAGATAAAACGATGACCGCCGCAATCACCACCCCGACCGCTTCCGTTCAGGACACTACCGAAGGCGCTCGAGTTTGTTGCTGGGCCGCGACTGGCAAGTCTGCCGGTAAGTACGCCCAGCTTTACACCGGCAAAATTTACGAAGCCGTTCGCCGCAAGTCTGATGGGGTTCTTACCAGGCGTGCCGTCGGCGAGTTCGGCGGGACGCGATCCGGCAAGGGGTCGCCATCGCTGAAGTTTGCCGAGGAATTGCACGCCGCGGCCGAACACCCCTGGCGAATGGTTCGGCACGGCGACGTTTGCCAATAATTCGACCGGACAAAACCGGACAAAACCGGACAAAACCAACCCACTACACCCACCAAACTCACCGTCGAAGCATGATTACCAAAGAATTTATCACCGCCGGCCGCGCGGTCTTCACCGTCCAGAACCCGACCGGCGAACACTACACGTTCCAAATCGCGAAGAAAGAGTCGCCAGACCGAGACCCGATCTATTTCGCCTACTTGCTAACCGGACCCGACAATACGTCCGATTACACTTACCTGGGAGTATTTGACGTTCGGTCCGGTGACGTTCGGCTGACAGCGAAAAGCCGACTGAATGAGGAATCGACCCCGGTTCGTGTAATTCGTTGGGTGTCGTCGATCGTCTGGCGTGGGCGATCGCTGCCGGAAGGTTACGCGGCTAGGCATGAGGGCCGTTGCGGCCGATGCGGTCGAGTGCTGACGACCCCCGAGTCGATATCACTGGGTCTCGGTCCGCATTGTGCGAACGCTATTTGACGATTCGTTTCCCTGGCCCGGTCCGCCCGTGGGACCGGGTTTTTTGTTTCGTTACTTCACCACAACGAGGTTTTAATGTTTGTCAAAACCAATACGCTCCCGAGGGTTGGCGAGAAAATGATCCTGATGGGATGCGACGGCGAACGATGCGAGTCGACAATCGCCGAAATTTGCAAGCCCGAAGCGATGTCGATGTATGTCGTCGAAGACGGAGACGGAGCACGATTCTGGGTTTACGATTCCCGAACTTGCGACTGCGGGTCGCACGTCTCGAACGAATGGTCGCGGGTGATTGCATGATCGCCGCAATCCTCGGAACCGTCGCGTTACTCACCCAGGCAGCCATCCTCCACCACGAATTTTTTAGGGTCAAAAAATGATCGTAGATATCTGTTTACTCCTGCTTCCCTTTGTTTTGGGGTTTTTTGTTCTTGGGTACGTCAAAATTTGCAATTGGATCAGCCGTGAAAAAAGAAAAAGTGACACCCGCCGATATCTCCGCGGAATCCCCTCCCGCGACTGGTAATCCCGTCAAGAGTTGGGGCGGCCGTCGTTCCGGATCGGGACGCAAAAAGACCGATCGCGCGAAGGTGCAAGTCTCCGCGGTCGTGTCTCAATCCGTCGCCGAATACCTCGCCGGCCAGGACAACCAGTCCAAGGCGATCGAGTCCGCGATTTTGAGCTACCCGGACTATCGACAGTGGATCGTCCTGGCCCGAGTCCGGCGGATGCGGGAAAAACTTGACGCCGGCGGTTGACGCCGTTATTCTCTCCCAGTCCGTCGTTTTTCGGCGGACCGATCGGCCGGCGGTTGCTCCGACCGCCAGGCAGGGACCGACACGACGTCCAAGCCGCGGCCGATTTTTCCGCGCCCACGGAATAGACACATGCCGAGAGATTTACCACGCCGGGTTGCGAATATCACCCGCGAGATTTCGATATCTGCTTATCGCCGGCACACCGACGACGCCGACCAAGCGGAAGAATTGGCGAAGCATTGGATCCGGCCGAAAGTCGGGACTAATTATCTCGACGACGCCGAAGACCTAGCCGGCAAGCTGATCCGGTATTGGCGACGGAAGAAGATCACCGAACCGACGGCGGTTTATCAACCGGGGGAGCCGGGATTCGTTCCCGACGGTGAACTGTGACCACTTCGGACAATGCAAGGGGACCGACGTTCTCCATGTTTTACGTTAATCAGCCGAGGACAGTTTATCGGTTTGCTACGAAAAACTTTCTCGAAGCGATTGACTCGACGGTTTTCTATTCGTCCAAATCAGAGCAGGATTTCACACTTAACCCGGTACAGAGCGAGCCGGGTAAAAAATCGGGAAACAGAAAGGAAAGGCGAACCGAAAAGGCAGCCAATAGGTCAAGAGCGAAGCGACGGAATCGAAACGGATCGAAGCCATGAGCCGGCAGCCAGAAGTCGCTAGGCGACTATCAGAAGACGGGTGGATTTTCGTGTATGAGACCGACACAAAGTTTGTCGGCGCGTACCACCCTGCCGGCGGTAAAAAAACGATCGTTGAAGTCGTCGCCAGGACTGGCAGTAGAGCCGAAGTCGACGAAATCGGGATGAAAATCGCCGCGATGCTCAACGGATTACCACCATGATCACCGCCCTGGCAGCATTTTTGGCCGGAATCCTGACAATCGCCGACGGCGCGGCCGCGATCGCTCATCGTGATTCCGAAGGACTTCCGCCAGCGACGACATACTATTTTTCGGTCTCTCACCTCCCGGAATCCGAGCGCGATCGCGCACTAACCGCGTTACGTCTCGTCCTCCCGTCGCTGTCGCTCGAACCGACGATCGATTACCAGACGATCCACCCGGCCGGCGACGGCCTTTACTGGATCGATACCGCGGCATTTGGCTGGCAGAATCGATTCCCGATCGTCGCGGCGAGGAATCCCTACGCAATTTTGGCCAGGGGCAAACCGTCGCTGGTACTGCGGGCCGATTGGTTTGTTACGTTCGCGACCGACGCGAAGGAATCGACCAGTTATTACGATTTGCTTTTCGGTGCGACGCCGACGTCGCGGGATGATTTTTTATCGCGGGTCGGAGTGGTTCGCGTCCCCGGTCAATCGTTCGGGATGATCGAGGGGAATTCTGGCGTCATCCTTTCCAAAAAACGCTGGATCGAGTCGTTCGGGATGCGGTCGGGCTACGCTTACGGGACGCGGGATTCGTCGACTGTCCGCGGCGAAAACGATCCCCTGGCACGCCCCGACGGATCATTCCGACATGAGGCCGAAGAATGGATCATCGGGATCCCGAAGACGCATGTCGGTTCGGGCGTTCGCGGTGCCTTGCAGGTTTACTTCCTGTCCGATGCGGCCGGACGAATCCAAGCCGCGGCCCCGGCGAATATCGCGACCGATTATACGCGGGTTCGATTCGGGGCGTCCGAGGTTCGGAATGCGGTGTCGTGTATTTCGTGCCACGCCGAAGGTCTGATCGACACAAAACAGCACGAAATCCGCGAACTGATCGCCGATGGGGTCGAAATTTACGCTAAGGACGCGAAGGAACGGCAGCGGATCGAAGCTTTCCACCTGTCGGATTTATCCGCCGAACTTCGAGCCGATCGGCAGCAATTCGCGGCGATCGTCCAAGCCGCAACGGGCAAGATTCCCCGCGAAGCCGTCGCCGATTTCGTGGCGACCGTCAAGCAATACGACGCCGACTTGACGCCTGAGCGGGCCGCGGCCGAACTGGGCGTCACAGTCGAAGATTTGACAGCGGCCACCGCATACGGTCAAAATACGGGCAAGCCAATTAATCCCCGGTTGGTCGCGATCGCCCACAGAAAAACAATCCCTCGAACGTCGTGGGAGTCGGTGTTCGCAGACGCGGCCGGGATAGTCCAGCTTTGGAGGTCTCGCCCGTGATCCGATTCGTCGCTGTCGTCGCCGCCCTGATCGCGTTACCTGCCCT
>JBEIRZ010000232.1:0-6996 GCA_040375695.1 Planctomycetaceae bacterium | reverse complement strand
CTTGGTCGACGAAGCGACAGTGTCGATCGAGAACATCCACGCGAAGTTGGATCGCGGGGTGCCACTGGCGCGGGCCGTGCGTGACGGATCGTGCGAGACGATCGTCCATCGGTTGTTAGCGATGCTCTGTATTCTCGCCGTTTGTGTCTCGTCTTTTTTCATGCAGGGTGCCGCGCGGGCCCTGTTCGTGCCGCTGTCGCTAGCGGTCGGATTTTCGATGATCGCATCTTACATGCTGTCGAGCACCTTCGTGCCGGTGATGTCGGTTTGGTTGCTCAAGGGGCGGCAGGGTCATGTCGCAGGTCAGGGGTCACGTTTCGACCGGTGGCGCTCGCGATACGAAGGGGTTTTGTCCCATCTTGTGAAGCTGCGTTGGCTGATCGTTCCCGCTTATCTGGCCGGTTGCATCGCCGTCATCGCCTGGATCGGGCCCCGTTTGGGGCGTGGTGTTTTCCCCGTGGTCGATGCGGGTCAATTCCGGCTGCGGATGCGTGCGCCGGATGGGACACCTATCGAAAAATCAGAGGCGTTGGCCAAGGAGGCGCTGCGGCTGATCGGTGACGAGCTCGGTCAAGAGAAGATCGATTTGACGCTGGGTTATGTCGGGATGATCCACTCCAACTTCCCGGTCAATGCGGTCTACCAGTGGTCGCGAGGGCCGGAGGAAGCGATCCTGTATGTCGACCTGAGCGAAGGGGTGCGAGTTCCTGACGAAGAGTTGAAAGAGAGGGTGCGGGATCGGCTGGCGAAGGAGATGCCCGATGTCAGGTTTTCGTTCGAGCCATCGGACATCGTGAACGAGGTGATGAGCTTCGGGTCGCCGACGCCGATCGAAGTTGTTGTGAGCGGTTCGGATTTCGGTAAGAAGCGCGGGTGACCCGTACCAGTTTGCGGCTTGACCCGCAGAGCCGTTCGCTGTCGACCGAGATCGACCTTGAAAACGCCGACCTGAAGTTGCTGCCGGGCGCTTTCGTGACGGCAAAGGTCCTGTTGGAAGAACGCCCCGATGTGCTGACGCTACCGACCTCGGCGATCGTAAAAACGCCGGCGGGGACGGTCTGCTGCCTCGTCGTCGGTGGGAAGATCGAGCATCGGCCGATCGAGTTAGGCTTACGTGTCGGCGATGACGTTCAAATCGTGTCGGGGCTGGACGGCAGCGAAGCGGTCGTGCTGATGCGGGCGGGATCGCTTAAGCATGGCCAACCCGTGGAAGTGATCGCGAAGAAATAGCCGACCCGTCAGCAGATTCCTTGCGATTTCCGAAAAGGGGTGCGGACTCGTTGTCGAATTCAGTCCTGACCCCCTTGTTTTTCGGGATAGGTAGGGAGCCCGGACATCTGCCACACCTCGTACCCGCCGCTCATGTTGATCACGTCGAAACCTGCCTTTTGCAGGATGCTAGCGGCGATGGCGGATCGACCGCCGGCCGAGCACTGCACAACCACCGGTTTGGACCGATCGATCTGGCCCAGTTCCCTCTGCAGTTTGCCGAGGAAGCGGTGCTCGGCACCTTCGATATGCCCTTCGGCGAATTCGGTCGCCGCCCGGACATCGAGCAGTCGCACCGATCGATCGGCGATGCGGTCGACAAGATTCTTGGGGGTGACCGAGGGGTACTTTTCGACGAACGTCTTCGAGACATCGGGAGAATTGATGTCGAAGTATCCTTGGACGTTATCGATCCCGATCGAACGCAAGCTTCGCAAGCTTTCGTCGAGGGAGTCGGCGTCGGCCAACAGGTAGACCGGTTGTCCGTCGGCGACGAAGAAGCCTGCCCACTGGGCGAGAGAATTTGACGGGATGTTGATCGAACCCGGTCGGTGTCCTTTGGCGAAGTCGGCCGATTTGCGGACATCGATCAGCATCGGGTCTTGCGGCAGGTTCTCCAGGTCGGCGGGGGGGAGTGGCCAGACGACCCGCAGCCTGCGAACGAGCTCTGGGCCGACCTTATTCACCCGTTTCATGACGGCGAAGTAGAACGGCGTTTCGGGTTGATCCGCGAGGATGTAATCGACGAATTCTTGTTCGGTTAGGAATTGGAGCGACGGGTTGAAGAGCTTTTCGTAGCCGACGGTCGACGAAGGGATCGCCCCCAGTCCTTTGCCACAGGCGCTGCCGGCGCCGTGTGCGGGCCAGACCTGGAGGTGATCCGGCAGTGCCTTGAACCGCTCGATCGATCGGAAAAGTTGCCTCGCGCCGGTTTCGGCGCTGCCGGCGACGCCCGCGGCGGTTTCGAGCAGGTCGGGTCGGCCGATCGAACCGACGAAGACGAAATCACCAGTAAAAATCCCCATCGGGACATTCGCGCCGCCCCCTTCGTCGGTCAGGACGAACGAGATGTGTTCGGGGGTATGGCCAGGGGTGTGCATCACCTGCAACTTGATTTTTCCGACCCGAATGACGTCGCCGTCTTTGAGGAGTTGTGTGTCGTATTTAGCCGCGCACTGGTACTTCCAATCGGCGGGACCTTCGTCGGAGAGGTACAGCTTGGCGTTGGCTTGGTCGGCCAATTCGCGAGACCCTGAGACGAAATCGGCGTGGATGTGGGTCTCTGCGGCACCGGTGATTTGAAGCCCCTCGGCGATAGCCGTTTGCAGGTATTGATCGACGCTGCGGCTGGGGTCAATGACGATCGCTTCACCGGTCCGTTGGCAGCCGACCATGTAAGAGGCATGGGCGAGCGACTTGTCATAAAAGTACTTAAGAAACATCTTGGGGTCCTTCGTGATGAAGCTTGGCTCTGTGAGGGCAGGATCAAAGTTGAGGTGATATCGACATCCCACCTTTGGAGTTTATCATCCCGAGGGGGCGAACGGCGATGGACAAAAACTCTTGCGCGAGTCTGATGACACCTTTGATAGGGCGAAGGTTACCTAGATTTGCGGGGAATTCCACAGCGACTTGCCCTCAAAAATCATTGCCAGGTCATCGAGGACCGAATTCTCTCGGCGGTGTCGCGATACCGAGCGGTCAGTCCCTTGGGATACGTGAAGCGATTGAGGGGCGGTTGAAGAAGAGCCAAAAGCATCCCAAATGAAGTGATCATTCGGTTTCCTTTTCTGCCACGGCGTGCAGGCAGTATCGCTAACATTGCGATCGGCATCGATAGTCAAAAACCCGTACCGGCCTGATGACGACTTGCGAAGTACTTGCGATGAATCGTGGGGCGGGTTGGTCCGCTTCAATTCGGCGTCGGGTAGCGTTACACTCGTCGCCATGGATGTGATCTCTTTACAATCGGGAAGTTCTGGTAACTGCATCTTCGTCAGGAGCGGCGGGACGAGCCTCCTGTTCGACGCCGGGATCAGTGCCCGGCAAGCCGAGGCGCGGCTAGGGCAATTCGGCCACAGCATTCGTGAGTGCCAGGGGATCGTCCTGTCCCACGAGCACACCGACCACATCTGTGGGGTCGGTCCGATGCACCGGAAGTTCGGCTTGCCCGTTTATGCGAGCCGACCGACTTTGGCGGCGACGCTAAAGAAGGGATCGACGGGGCGAATCGACCGCTGGCACCATTTCACTTCGGGTCATCCTTTCCAAATCGGCCCGCTATGGATCGAACCGCTGAGCACGCCACACGACGCCATCGATAGCGTTTGTTTTGTCATCGAAGAGACAACGACCGGTAAGCGGTTCGGGCTGTTCACCGATTTGGGGCACGTCTTTGGCAAGCTTCGAGACGTCATCGGCACGTTGGACGCGGTGCTGATCGAAAGCAATTATGACGATGACATGTTGTGGGACGGCCCTTACCCTTATCGGCTGAAGGAGCGGATTGCCGGGAGTGCCGGACACATCTCGAACCGCGAGGCGGCAGCGCTCTTGGACGGTTGCGACGCGAGCCGGCTGCAATGGGCCTGTTTGGGGCATTTATCGGGCGAGAATAATTCGCCAGAAGTCGCGATGGCGACGCACCGGCATCGCCACCGGGATCGTTTTCAGCTCTTTTGCGCCGACCGCAGCGGCGCGACGCTGTTGCCCGAGATCCGACATCGCGAAGTGCCGCTGCGATCGTACGCCATGTCGTGATTGACGGTGTCGCGTCAAGAGGCTTGGGACAAACTCGATCCGGTGCTTGGACTGGGTTTCTGGCTTGCCCATACTGGGCAAAGACGTTCGCAACAGCGTAGGCCCCGATCCCCGACCTGCAGAGCATGCGATCATCTGATAACCTCAAGCGAAACGTGTTACGAAACGCACGATGTTGGCAATCAACTCGAGAGAGTCGCGTGAATCGCACCTATTTTCGTTCGGATCGACAAACCGGGTTTCAAGTGAAATCGTTGGTTTTGGTCGCGTTTTTTCGGTTTGTCTTTCTGATGATGCCGGTGGCATCGGGAGACGACAGCGACCCGTCAAGTGAGATCGCGAGAGAGGCGAAAGGGCGAGGTGACGCTTCCGCGGGGGCGCTCGTTTTCTATTCGCCGCAGCTCGGATGTGTCCGTTGCCATCTCCCCGGGGGTGCGGGTGTTGCCCCGATCGGCCCGAACCTGGCCATCTACCCTGCGGACGATCGCCCGAGCGACACGGAGCTCGTCGAAGCGATCCTCCACCCGTCGAAGCGGATCCGCAAAGGGTACGAAAGCTCAACGCTTTTGACGACCGACGGCCGGACGATCACCGGCCGGGTGCAGAAGCGAGACGACAAGGGGGTGACGATTCAAGACGCGACGGGGCAATTCATCAGCATCGGCGAAGACGAGATCGAACAGACCCGTTCCGAAGTGATCTCGACGATGCCGGCGGGCTTGGCCGACCAGATCGGGAGCAGGACGCAATTCGTGAATTTGGTGCGATTCTTGATGGAAGTTCGGGATGGGGGCGAGGAGCGTTTCGTCCGATTGCGACCGACGACGGCAGGGGTGTTTGCCGATAGCGTCGCACCGTACGAAGCGTCGATCGACCACGTGACGCTGATCGAAGACAGCAGCGCTGATGTTTTGAAGCAGGGCGAGGCGATCTACACGCGGGTCTGCGCGAATTGCCATGGGACATTGACCGAGGTGGGGTCGTTGCCCAATTCGCTGCGATTCGGCGAGGGGAAGTTCAAAAACGGGAGTGACCCCCACTCGATGTACCGCACGTTGACGTACGGATTCGGGATGATGACGCCGCAGCACTGGATGGTGCCCAAACAGAAGTATGCGGTGATCCATTACATCCGCGATCATTTCCTGCGGGAGCGGAACCGATCGCAGTGGTACGAGATCGGCGAAGGGTACTTGGCATCGTTACCGAAGGGGGATTCGCTGGGACCTGAGCCGAGTGAGATCGAGCCTTGGAATTCGATGGATTATGGCCCGACCTTGACGCACACTTATCAGGTTTCGCGCGAACCGTTGAACATCGCTTACAAAGGGGTCGCTATCCGCCTTGACCCGGGCCAGGGCGGGATCGCGCGTGGGAAGATGTGGACGATCTTCGACACCGACACCTTGCGGTGGGCGGCGGGGTGGCAGGCTGGTGATAACGGCGATCGCTTCATCGATTGGCGGGGGATCCAGTTCAACGGCCAGCACAACATCCATCCGAGCATCGCGGGAAAGGTCATATTCTCGAATGGGAACGGGCCGGGTTGGGCCGAACCTGAGACGGGATCGTTCGACGACACCCAGCGGGTCGAGGGACGTGACGGCAGGCGATACGGGCCGTTGCCAAAGTCCTGGGGAAGGTACATCGGCCAATATCGGTTGCTCGATTCGGTGGTTGTCGCCTATCAGGTCGGCGACACGGTCGTGAACGAATTACCCGGCCATTCGGCGGCGGTGCCTGGTGAGCATGGTGAGGTCTTTCTGAGGACGCTTTGGGTCGGGCCTCGTAAACACGGACTGAAGCTGAGGGTTGCGGAGCTCGCGTCATCGGAGATGCGGTTGCGTCTCGGCGTGCGGTCGGCACAAGACGGAATCGTCACGTGGGAGACGGACGAAAAGGGGCAGGTGTTGCTGAGGTTGGAACCGGGCGACGCGATGCGGGTGGAGCTCGGCATCGCGGAGGACACGCGACCTGCGAAGATGGGATCCGCCAACGTCTCTATTGATTTGGAAATCGGCGGGCCGATGCCGGATGGATCGAAGCCCTGGTTTCGTGGCGGGCCGGCGATGTGGGCGACGCCGCTGCAAACGGCGGTCATGACAAAAGGGACGGCGGCCGAGCCGTTTTTGGTCGATGACTTGCAGGTCCCCACGAACAACCCATGGTCGGCACAGATGCGTTGCACCGGCGTCGATTTTTTTGATGACGGGTCGATGGCGGTCTGTACCTGGGATGGCGACGTATGGAAGGTGAATATCGCGGGGGAAGGAGATGATGGAGCATCGCCACCGGAGAAGCTGACATGGCGGCGGATCGCGACGGGGCTGTTTCAGCCGTTGGGGATCAAGATCGTTGAGGGCCAGATCTATGTCACTTGTCGAGACCAGTTGGCACGTTTGCGTGATTTGAACGATGACGGCGAGATCGATTTCTACGAGTCGTTCAACAACGATCATCAGGTCACCGAGCATTTCCACGAGTTCGCGATGGGTTTGCAGCGGGACGAGCAAGGGAATTTTTATTATGCGAAGTCGGCCCGTCATGCGCTCAAGGCGATCGTCCCGCATCATGGGACGCTGTTGAAAGTGACCCCTGACGGGGGCCAGACCGAAATCATCGCCAACGGTTTTCGGGCGGCCAACGGTGTTTGTTTGAACCCCGACGGGACGTTCTTCGTTACCGATCAAGAGGGGCACTGGAACCCCAAGAACCGGATCAATTTGGTGACGACTAATCCTGGGGGTGAGCCGCGTTTTTACGGCAACATGTTCGGGTACACGTCGGTCACCGACAGTTCCGATGAGGCGATGGAAAAGCCGCTCTGCTGGATCACGAACGAATTCGACCGCGCGCGGGGAGAGTTGTTGTGGGTCACCAGCGACCGGTGGGGGTTCCTGGAGGGTGAATTGCTGGAACTTTCGTATGGGATGGGGCGAGCGTATCTGGTGCTGCGGGAGCAGGTCG
>JBEIRZ010000283.1:0-6017 GCA_040375695.1 Planctomycetaceae bacterium | reverse complement strand
CCAGCGGGATGCACGGTCGGCGGAGTGCCGGCAAAAATCATCCGGACACCGAAGGGCAAACAAAACTCCCAAGAGCCCCAAGAGCCCCAAACCACCTTTTAGGGCTGTTTTTAGCAAAACCGCCAAAGCCCCCAGTCTATGAAATTGAATTAAATGCCTATGACGTTTGTCGGATTTTCGGCGTGAGAAGGGGTTGAAACGTCCTCAGTTCGCCCCCCCGAACGGACGCATGTTATTTTTGGAACAATGGGACAATCCCGCTGTTTTCCGAAAAATTCCATCGATTTGACCGTCGCTTGGAATTGACATGTCCCCCCCAAGCAGTATCTTAAGCGGCCGGAGTCGGTTGAAACCTAGCTGCTAGTTGTTTAAACGTTTTGTTCTTGGAGATTCTCAATGCGCGTATTCGGCCTAATAGCGGCGACACTCCTTAGTGTTTTTGCCGCTTCCTCCGCTTCGGCGGGTTCAGTCCCCCTATTACTGGATCATTTCACGGGCGCGGTTAACACCGATGGTGTTTTCACAGCCACCGCGACTCGTAGTTTCTCTGGGTTCAGTGGTGGTGTGAGCATCAACACCGGCGCTGGCGAAGCGAGATTGACAACCGACAACCTCGAAACCCCGACCTCTTCCGGTCTGGTTTACGATTTCAGCCCTCACCAGTCGGTCTGTGCGCGGGTAACGGTTTCGGCTCGCAACCGCCAGACATCAGCGACCGAAACGGGCGTGTTGTCTGTCAGGGCCGTCACCGGGGCGGGAAGCTTCACCTTGGCACAAACGTTGCCTGGCAACACCCCCACCATGCAGGCTTACGACTTCGATTTTTCTGCGTTGGCTGGTCCGAACTTCAACCTGCTTCAGCGGCTTGAGGTCACTTGGGATTTGCCCGCCGGCGGGACGGGTCTTCGGGGCTTGGCGATCGACAAGATCGATCTGTATGAAGTCCCCGAGCCCGCAACGATCGCCCTGATCGGCTTGGCTTCGAGCTGCGGCGGTTTCGCCGGCTATCGCCGACGCAAGCTGGCTGCCAAGAAGAAATAATTCTTCACACAGCCTGTTGTTTTGATATGCTAAAGGCCTCGACTTTCGTCGAGGCCTTTTTTTTTGATCATCATGATCAAGTTCGAGGCGGGCCGGATTGCCTGTCTTGTCCGCCTCAAATTCGAGGGACCGAAATTTTTACGGAACGGGGCTGGCGGCCCCTCGACTGCGTCCCTTTGCTCAATGAAGTCATATGGCGATCGATCATCCCGAAGAGGGGATAAAGGCGACAGGCCGCAAGGCGAGTGCCTCGGCATTGGGCTCGTTGTTGAGCGAAGGAAGCTTGGGGAGCCGCGCCGTACTGGGGTTACTGGGCCTGGTGGCGATCGCGCTTGTTTATCCGCTGATTTCGCTCGGCGCCTGGATGATGGGGCGAGACTATTATCAGCATTTTCCGCTGATGATCATTGCGGCGATTGTTTTGGGCTGGCTATCGCTTCGCGATCGCCCCGCTTCGATCCGGCCCCAGCTCTCGTTGCGGGTGCTGCTCTGGAGCCTGTTGGCGGTCGGTTCGACGGCGTTGGTGTTTGCGATCCCGAGCCGATGGATGGCCAGCCTAGCCGCCATCTTCTGGTTGATTGCCGCTCTGAACTTCGTTGGTGGTCGGTCGCTGACGCATCAGTTGAAAGGGCCATTGATGCTCCTTTGCGCGGCGATGCCACTACCGGTCAACCTTGACAACGCTTTCGTCGTGTGGTTGCAGCAGTTGGCGACTCGGCTTTCAAGCCTATGGCTGGATCTGATCGGGGTGCTCCATTTGGCGACGGGTGTTGCGATCAACACCGGGACGCAGGAATACATCGTCGAGGAGGCCTGCAGCGGGATCCACAGCATTTTCGCAGCGATCGCCGTCGGGGTCGGCTACGCGGTCCTAAGAGGTTATGGCGTCATCCGTTTATTGATCACGGTCGCTCAGCTCCTGCTGTGGGTCGTCGTGGCGAACGCGATCCGCGTCTTCGCGATGGTCTATTTTAAGGAACGTTGGGGCTTCGACCTTACCGACCCGACCTATCACGAACTCCTCGGCTTTTTGACCTTTGCCCTGGGGCTCCTTTTGGCGCTCAGTGGCGACCACATGTTGCGGTACATCCGGCCGCTGCCAGCCACCTCCCAAGACACGACCCCACCCCTTGGTCGTGCTTGGTTGCCGTCGCTTGACGCCCCCGTCTCCGACAGGTTAGCCGCCGGAATCGCGGGTGGACTGGGTGTGGTGGGGCTGCTCCTGGGTCTCGTGTTCTACAGCTTTGAATCCCAACCGATCTTCACAATGCCGATCGAGGAGATGGCGAAGTTGACGATCGTCGATCTGGGAGTTCCCGACGAAGGGATTTTGCCAGACAAGCTAGGCGACTGGAGGAAAACGGGCTTCGCGTCGAAAAAACGTGAAGCCGGTGACATCTTTGGCGGGATGGCGAGCCTGATCTGGGAATACCAAAAGGGGAATCGCCGCGTCACCTTGAGCCTCGACGGCCCGTATGACTCGTGGCACGACCTTTCGATCTGCTACTCGGGAGTGGGCTGGCAGGTCAAGGAACGGAAGACCTTCAAAATCGGTCGTGGGACCACCCCGTGGATCGGTTGCGACCTCAGGATGTCACAAGAACCGATCGGCAGGAGCCAAGTCCTGTTCGTCTGCGTCGATCCCGCGGGGAAGGGGGTGGAACCGCCCTCTTATTTTGGCAGCGCTTTGGAAGGCTTTTTGATGCGGGCCCGGACTGCGATGGAAGATCGGTCGGGGAGCACGGCGGGGGTGGTACAATTGCAATTGCTCGACCAGCGATTGGTGATGATCCCAGAAGCCGACGCGGAGGCGAATCGTGAGCTCCTGTCGGCGGCAACGGAGCACCTGTTCGAAAATCGAACGCCACGCGTATCGGTCGCCACCAAGTGACCTTCCCTGACATAGGCATCGGCAACGACTTCAGGTAACGACCTTTCAGGTTAGCTATGTTCAATTTCTTACGATCGTTCATGCTTCGACGCCAAGCGAGGCGTCAGATGCGGCAGAGGGCAACACGCGATCGGGGAGCGACGTGGCTCCTTCAACTCGTCAACTTGCCGAGCGCGATCGGCAGGCAGATCGGCTTGCGACTTCGGATGCTGCTGGACGTTGTCGGGGGACGTCGGCGGTCATTAGCCGATCTGCTTTGGGGCATTCCCGCCGTGGTCATGTTTTTGGGGGTCGGCGGATTGACCGCCGCGGGAAACGCCAAACAAAAGGCCTCCGGTTTCAACTACCTTCGCGCCGGTCAGGAGCAGATCGCCCTGGGGAACCAACCGGCGGCTCAGCAATACCTCCAGAAAGCGATCGCGACCAAAGGGATCGACGAAAAACTAGGTGTCTTCAATCTCGCCAGATCTTACGAGGCCGAGAAGAATTTTGAGCGGGCCGACGCGCTGATGGCATCGGTGGCCCCCGTAGGATCGATCGGTCAACCCTCCGCTC
Organism: Planctomycetaceae bacterium; assembly: GCA_040375695.1. GTDB lineage: Bacteria > Planctomycetota > Planctomycetia > Pirellulales > Pirellulaceae > UBA6163. Next base: position 2,530 of record JBEIRZ010000283.1, on the reverse strand, counting down.
ACCGCTACATGGCGATCCGGTTCGACCAAAACATGGACCAGATCCAGCAAGCCGTCGATATGGAGGCCTGGGAATGGCACCTCTCTCACGCCGACGAGCCCAACAGCCCACTACTTCAGAAAGCGTGGGGCGACTACTACATGGCGTTGGGCGACGAAGAAGAAGCGATTAAACACTTCACGATTGCCGCGGAGAGCGACCCTCAATACCTCTTCCAAGTCGCCGAATTGGAGCTTCGGCTCAACAACATCCAAAAAGTCGTCAGCACGATGACCTCAGCCAAGGCCAGGCTGAAGACAAAGATGGAGGAGAACCAGGAAGATGTCGATACGAGGATCCTTTACGCATCGAGCTTGTTTCACTTGGGTGAATTGCCGGAAGCCGAACGCCTGATGCGGGAGACCCTCCAAAGCGGCAAATTGACGGACTTGCAAAAAACCAAATGCAAGCTGTTTTTGTCTGCGGTCTTTGTCAAAATGTATAATTTTTATCAGCGAGAAACAGGTTTAAAGACCCCTAACGAAGCGGCACAGGGGTTTCTTTATCTGCAGAGCGCTTTGGAATCGGCCCCCGATTCGCCGGTGGCGTTGGTCCATTTGGTTGAGTTCGCCCGCACGTCGCCGGAACGCACCACCGTTGCCCGCGAGGCCCTTCGCAAGCTCATTTCGCAAGGCAATGCGTCGGCGATGGCCCACTTCGCCTTGGGCACGATCGAGTCCCTCGCCGGCAACGACGAATTGGCCCTGCTGAATATGCGACAAGGGCTGGCGATTGACCCTAAACTGGCCGTCTTAGCGAACAACGTGGCCGCAATGATTTCGGAGAAGCAAGACGCTGACCTTCAGTCAGCGCTTCAATTGGCAAACCAGGCGATCGATACCAGCCCCAACGTTCATGACTATTTGGATACCCGTGCGGGAATTCATTTCAAGATGAACAACTTCGCCGACGCGGCAATCGACTACCAGCGGGCCCTCGAATTGGCGCCAGATCCTCGCCCGTATCAGTTGAAGCTTGCGGAGCTTTACGACAAGATGGGGGATAAGGAATTGGCCGCACAGTATCGGGAGTCGGCCAAGGTGGAGGGTCGCCCCAAGTGATCGCACCGCGACAACCGATACGACCAGCACCTGCCGAACACAGATACTGGGTTTCGTAGCGAAGTCGGCATCGGGTGATTTTGATCTTAAGTTCCGCTACCGATACGATACCTAATAGCGAACGACCTTTTGGGGACGGTTCGCCACCATTCAATCAAGCCGTAATCAAAGCGATTTCTCCGATGGACCTCACCCCCTCCCATACGACAGCCGACTCGCTCGTCCACTTGGGTATCCCGGGCCAGTCGCCCACCAAACGTGGGGGTGGGAACGAGTCATCCCTCGCTAACGTTTTGTGGCGGCGAAAAGGCATTTTGATTTTCACAACCCTGATCGGGTTGGCAGGGGGGTATTTTCACTTCACGAAACAGCCCGAGACTTATGCCGCCCGTTCGGTCATCTCGGTTTATCAACCGGTCGTTTCGAACGCCACGGGGAGCGCCGTCGAAACGCTGATCGACACCGCCCCCGGGGTCGCCCAGATCCAGGCCGAAATGACGAGTGACGAAGTCCTCTTCAGCGCGATCGAGATGGGGCAGTTGACCACGTTCGAAGGCGTGCCCCAAGACGTCGGGGCGTTGGCCGGTTGGATCCGCGGTGGAATCGATTTCGTCGTCCCCAAAGACTCCGCGGCCCGCAACACGTCGATCGTATCCGTCGTCTTCGAGTGCCAAGACGCACTCCTTTCCACTTCCGTCGTTAACGCGGTCGTCGAGGCGTACGAGAAGCACCTCGGTGGCCGGCATAAGGAGACGGTCGATAATGTCGTCGGGTTTTTCCGTGAAGCCCGTGACACGCTCCTGCCGCAGTTGAACGAACTGGAGAAGCAATATGCTGATTTCCGGAGCGACGCACCGTTGGAATGGTCGAGCGATGGTGAAGCGGTCAACCCGTTCCGCCAGGACGCCTTGACGATCGAAGAATCGCTGCAGAAGGCCAGGAGCGAATCGCGTCAGATCGAAACCAAATTGCGACTGATCCAGGACGCGACCCGCGACCAGACATCGGCCGTGTTGGCGATGCGTGACCTGCAGTTTATGCTCGATGACGTCAAGATGATCGATTCGGCGGATTCGACGGTCGAGGTCGCCCGGGACGTCGACCCCGAGGTATTGATCAAGGAGCAATTGGTACCCAAAGTGATCCAGTCGGACATGCTGAAGCAGCAGTTCGGCGAGAACCACCCCGTGCGAAAAGAATTGGAAGAAGAGATCGAAGCGACGCGCCGGGCGCTTGCCGACCTCGACCGCACCAAGCAGGAAAAGGCGACCGACGCGACGCTTTTCTCCACGCGTCGCGAAGAAGAGGCTTACAACCTCCTCAAGAGCTACATCAACGGGTTGAAGCGAAAGAAGGAACTCCTTAGCGAAGATGCGAAGGAACTCGAGACCCGGTTGGCCGACACCCGGGCCCGCGCTCATACCATGATG
>JBEIRZ010000033.1:0-24801 GCA_040375695.1 Planctomycetaceae bacterium | reverse complement strand
TTGTCGTCCGGCCCGACGGGTCGATGTACGGCGGCGGCGACGCGGTCCGTTACCTCAGCTGCCGGCTTCCGACGCTCTGGTGGGCGATGCCGATCCTGCACCTCCCCGGCACCGCCGCCCTGTGGCGATGGGCCTACCACCAAGGCGCAGCGCGTCGGTACCGCATCGCCGGCAAGACCGCCTGCGATCAAGATGCCTGCGCGGTCCACTTCGGCACCCAAGCCAAACGCTGACCAAACGCTGAACCACGCCCCTGAATCCCGTCGCGTCAGGCACGTCGCGCGAAGCACCGCTGGCACCTTCGCGATGATCCCGGCCGCATTTGCCGACCGATCAGCCGAAGTAGCCGACGGCGTTCCGAAAGATCGCCATCCCTTGCCCCTCGTCACCCGGCGATTCCAACCGCGTCCAGAAAGGGTGCTGCGTCGGATCGACGTACCGTTCGGGGTGGGGCATCATCCCGAAGACTCGTCCCGACGCGTCGCAAACCCCAGCGACATTCGCCATCGCGCCGTTGGGGTTAATCGGAAAATCGAGCGTTTCATCGCACAGCACCGCTTCCGCCCCCGGCCCGCGACAATACCGCACCGCCAAGCGACCCTGTTGCCCAAGCGTCTCCAAAACCGCCGGTGAAGCGGCGATGAAATTCCCTTCCGCGTGCGCGATCGGAAGGTACATCTCGCGAATCCCCCTCAAGAAGACACACGGGGTTTTCGGGTCGACGGCCAGGTGGACCCAACGGGCTTCGTAACGGCCGTGCCGGTTCCACGACAGCGTCGCCGGGACCTGTTCTTGGTCGCCCGCTGCCGCCTCGTCGATCACACTGCCGTCCGCCGCCACGCCGCGTGTAAGCACCCCCATCCGCATCATCACCTGCATCCCGTTGCAAAGCCCCAGCACCAGCGTGTCGCGTCCGCCCAAGGCGAACTCGTGGACCAAATCGCCGAGGTGATGCTTCAACCGGTTCGCCAGGATTTGGCCCGCGGCGATGTCGTCGCCGTAGCTGAACCCACCGGGGAAACAGAGGATCTGGTACCGCCCCCCCAGCGCCGGGTTCTCGATCAGACGGTTGATGTGCACCCGCTCGGCGATCGCCCCGGCCCGCTCGAAGGCATGGGCCGTTTCGTGATCGCAATTCGTTCCGGGGGCGCGAAGGACTAAGACGCGAGGTGCGGCCATGGGGTCAAATTCTTTCCGATCGGTGTGCCGCGTCCGACGCCCCCCGTGGCCCGACTTGGCCCCCGGAAGATCGCCCGTCAAAGCCCCTCGGACGACCCAAGGAAACGCGACGCGGGATGGAATCCATTGCGGAGTTTATGACGCAACGGCACGTTCCCGCAAAGGGTAAACCGCAAACGACGTGAATCGCCCGTAATTTCCCGATCGAATTGCCCGTGATTTCCCGATCAAAAATCATGCGGGATGGCCAAGACGGGGCAGGGGGCCCGCCGGACGATCTGTTGCGTCGTGCTCCCACGCAGCACATCGAAGAAACCGTCGGCCCCGTCGGTGACGAGGATGATCAGGTCGCTCCCTTGCTCCTCCGCCGTCGCCAAGATCGCGTCCACCGGACGCCCTTGCCGCAGCAATTGCGTCGATTTCCAGCGATACCCTGCGGGCCATGTCGGCCACGGGTACGGCCCCTCCGGCCCGACGTGCAACAGCGTCAACATCGAATCTTCTTTGCCAAAAGCCGCAAGCGCCATCATCGCCCGCTCGATCGCCGCGTCCGGCCGCGGCGTCCGGTCGACCGGTACCAAGATCTTATCGAGCGTGACCTTGCCATCGTCTTCCGACACACAACCCCGCGCCCCATGGGTGACAAACAGCGTCGGGACCTTCGCCGTGTTCAACACCGACTCCGCGACCGATCGCCTAAACCACCGCGGCAAAAAGTCGTCGTGCTCGCCGGTCGACAACACGACCATATCGACCGCATGCACGTCGACGTACTCCGCTACCTTCTCGGCGACGTCGTCCCCATGGATGTTGGCCTTGAAGACCCGCACGCCGCTAAGCTTTTCGACCTCGTGCCGATCGGTGTACTCGGGGATCATCCCCCACCGCTCGAGCGTATGGCGGACCGCCGGAAATTCGTGCCACGCCGGCGGCTCGTCTTCCGATTCCGCCACGTGGAGGATATGCAATTCGGATCGGTTGTACGTCGCCAATCGCAACGCATGCACGAACGCCGCATAGCTCGTCGGCGTGAAATCGGTCGGGTGCAAAATCACCCGCGAACGGTCGGGGGACAATTGCCTCAATGACGACTCCCCCGGTAAACCACTCTGGGGGTCAGCAGGTTGTTCAGCTTTCGACATCAGGGTTCGCCTCGATTCGGTCTGACGCGGCCAACGGTCTCAACAGGGGATCGAAAAAACAAAGGGCGACTCGCGATCGCCCGATTCCCGCCCCTTGACCTGTGTTAGTCGCTCGATCACTGCCCGTCAATCTGGCCGTCAATCTGCCCGTCAACCGACGTTGGCCCAAACGTACCGTTTCGCGGTCAAAACCCGACCTGGAATTGGCTCCGCACCAACCACCCTTCATCCCTCGGCAGGAGGCTCAGCACGTTGCTGCTGACCGGCGTCCCGTGGATCCGCGACACGTCACAAACGAACTTGACGTCATGCCCCCGGATGTACCACGCCAACCCCGCCGCCAATTCGTTCGTGTTCCGATCCCCGTCACCCAGAGTCCCCGAATCGCCGACGATCTCCGACCACCGCCAAATCGTCTCCAACCTTTTCGGGACGACGAAATAGCCGGTTTGCAACAACACCCCGTGGTCGACAAGCCCCGGGACCGCCGCGCCGCGAAACCCGTCGATCCCCCGCCACGACGACTCGGCGATCAACGAAAAGCCGCGGTACTTCCAATGGGCATCGAGCGTGTAAAAGGCGATGTCATACGCGTCCACAGCGGCCGGCAACAGATCGGACAACCGCAACCCCGAATCGATCACCCGCTGTCGCTGGAATTCTCCCTGGCCGTCGCGCGACACCCGCGTCACCGCCGCCCCGGCCCCCAACCGCAACACCGGCGAATCACGAAAATCCAAGTCCGGCTCGCCGTCATCGCCAAACGCCCCCAACGGGTCGGCATGCACCCGCGCCGACCAGGCCAAACGGTTGTCAAAATCCTCGCCCGGCGATGTGCTGTCGTTCCCCGTGTTGAAGCCGTTGAAGAGCGCCGTCGCAAACCCGATCGGTCCCCCCAACGCCTCACCCGTGGTGTCCAACCCGATCCCCGTCGCTCGCCCGATGTCGAAAAAGAGATCGGTCGGTGAACGCTCGACGAATTCGAGCTTCCGCGCCGACTCCGCCCGCGCACGACTGAACGGCACCTTCCACTTCCCCGCCCGCACCGTCCATCGATCCTCGTCCCAACCCATCACCGAACTGCCGATGTCATAAATCGCCAACGCGTCCAAGAACGCCACGTTGACCGGACGGTCGGTGTTCGAATCGAGCAACACCGAATAACGCAGGTCCGGGGTGTACATGTGCCCGGCCATCCCGAGCCTCAACCGCTCGATCGAAAAGAGGTTCTGGTCGTGCAAGTTGTCGGTCGAATTGAACAGCGTGTGCCGAAGCTGCGTCCAACCGTTGATCCGCATGAAGAACGGGAATTCCCTCCCCGCGATTTTTCCACTCCCATGGTTGGCGACGAAGAACCCGTTGTCATAACCGACCCGTGACCCGCCAAAGGGACTACTCGCATCACCACCCTCTAACCCTTCACCAACCGCCGCACCCCAATCACCGACCCACGCCCCTTCGCCGTCGCCTGACCCTTCCGCCGCCGTTGCACCCAAGCCCGTCGAGCCTTGGGCCACCGCTTCCAAACCCTCACCACCGCTAGGCACTCGCTCAACAAACTGGCCACCCTCCAACCGACAGGTCCCATCCCACGCCGCCTCTTGCCCGATCGACAACGCACCCGATGCGGCCAATCCGATCGCCGCGGCGACCCACGCGACGACAGCCCGCCCACGGCGAAACGCAGCGATCGCCACGGCCAGCCATCCCGCCGTCCGATCAGTCCGCAATCGAAAAGATGCCCCACGGATCGACATAACGTCGCGTTTCCGTTGCTCAATGCCAGCAAATACGAAGTTTCTCAAGGCCAAAGTCGACCCCATCGATTCAATCGGCATAACCCGCAACCCCGATTGACCGATTTCGCATCCGCCGATGAAGAATCCGACAGCTGATCGGATCGCAGCAGAACCAGATTGCACTCCGCGTCCTAAACCTTTCAGGCACGCAAAAATGCATCGCATAAAAGTAAATTGCCACGAATCGTTCGGGCAAAAAATTCGCGCGGGTCAAACGTCACGGAGCTTCGCCAGCCCCGCATCGCTGACGAAGTAATTCATGTGATGGCAGATGACCGAATCCTTCTGGGGAGGATGGATCCTGTGGTCATCCACCCCCAAGATGCTCTCGTCCGCGACCGCGATGTCATGGCCTCGATTGCCATAGATCAAACCGAACAGCTTCCCGCGGCCTAACTTCGCGACCAGCCTCGCCGTCACCGCATCCGCCGACGCGTCGTAATGGCGAACGTCCCCCGCGATGATCCGGTAACGGACCTTCGGATCGGCACCACGTTTGAGCTTCGTGATGAATTCGGAATCGGGGTGCATCTGCGCCAAGGTCGGGGTCAGCTTCTTCGAACGGGTCAACAGATAAACGAGCGCCCCGCCGAAAGCGGCGACCGCCGGAAAGGTGTTGATCGCCAGTGTCGTGAGCATCGACATCAAATCCCGCGCCACATCGACCCGGCCGAAGGGCGAACCGACGTTCGGCGTTCCGAACATGACGAGCTCGTCAACAAAATCCTTCCCACCCTCCTGCTCGATGAACCAACGCGATACGAGACCTCCCATCGAATGGCAGACAATGACCAGCTCACGATCATCGCCCACCCGCAACCCGACTTCGCCCAACTGGCGTTTCAATTCACGGGCCGTCTCCTCGATCGGCGTGCTCAGGTTTTCATAATCATAAGTCAGCACGACGTCGTACTTTTGATCAACGCTCCGCCCCGACGCGTCACGAGCCAGCTTCAAACCCTCGACGATCCCATCGGTATTGCCGATGATCCCGTGGATCAACAGCAACACCCGTTTCGACGCGGCGACCTTTTCCTTGACCCCATCGTCGTGGCGTTCGAAGGTCCCGTCGTCCTTGTATTCGATCCACGCGAGCCGGTTGACCTCGCGGAACTTGAGGTAGGTCTTGAAGAAATAAAACTTGATCGCCCGGCCGATGCTGCGGCGGTCGTCAGGGATCTCGGGGATCTCGTCGATCGACACCGACACCTTCCCCGATTCGGTTTTGGACGGGTGGCCGACGAAGAGCAAATGTTCGCCGTCGAACGCGATCGGCAACAGGTAATCATCTTTGCCAAGCCCCGCCTCGATCTCGATCTCCAGCGGCTCGTCGGCCAACACTTCCGGGTTGCGGATGTCGCTGATCTCCAGCACGCTTTGGTCGTCGCCGCGCACCCCGCCGACGCTTCGGGTCGGGGCGAAATCGACCAACTCCATCCCCTGACGCTCGAGCGCTAGCGCAAAGTCAGCACCAACGCCGCGCGATGCCGACTTCGCCGCCCCCAAGCTGATGTTGGCCCGCAGCTTGGAATGCCCCTTGATCGTGACCCGTCCACCCGCGATCGTCGCGTCGCGAGGCCCGACTTCGCCTTGGCTTTTGACCAGCCTCACGGTGAAGTCTTTGGTGAACCATTCGTTGCGTGACAATTTCCTCACTTCGGGCTCGCCGGGGCGAAAACCCTTGACCCGCCCACGCGTCTCTTCAACCCGCCGCACCGCACCGATCTCGATCGGGTCCTGCACCAACAAAAAATCGTCGATCGGTTCGGCCGCCACGATCAGCTTGAACCGATGCAACGCTTGATCCCCTTCGTCCGCTTCGAGCGTGATCGTGAATCGGTTCTCCCCCTCCACAGTCACCGTCATCGGCGACGACGTGATCGGCAAAACGTCATTGAACGGCGCGTCGACGCCAAACGATTCCGAATAATGCAGCAGCGCCAAGTGCAACGGTTGCCGCGTATGGTTCGCCGCCGTGAACATCCCTTCGAAATACGCCATCCCGTCATCCCGATCGCTAACGTCGATCGTGATCTGGTCCCCTTCGACCGGGACCGGGTTGTCGCCGATCAGTTGGTGCAATTCCAGTGGCACGTCATCGGTGCGAATCTTCGTCGACGGGTTCGATAACGCCACACCCCGCTCCCAAGCGGCGATCTTTTTCAACATCTCGAACAGGTATTCGGCCGAATCCTGCTCGTGACCGATCGATCCTTGCAACACCTTGCCGCTTTCGCGCAGCACCAGTTCGTACCGATCGGGCAAGACCCGAAGCGCGTATTTGGACGCCTGCGGTTGGTCGTTCCACAGCGCGAACCCCAACGTAGCGTCATCGGCCTGATCGAGCTGCTCTCGCAACGTAAGAAACGCTTCCGCCGTCCCCTCGACATGGACCGCAAGCGGCGGGACGGGTAACGACGTCAATTCCGCCTCGAGCCGTTCGTCGGTATCGGGGGCGGGATAGCAATCGATGATCCGAATATCACTCTTCTGCGCCCCGACAGCCCGTGTCAACCCGCGGCCGATCCGCCGCTCGGGATGATCTTCGCGATAAAGGTCGAACTCGGCGCGGCGATCGTTGTCGGTCGGCAACCCGTGCATCGCCCCCATCGCGACTTGCCATGATGGCGAGTCGTAATGGACCATGAACCGCTTCGGACGCTCCTCGACCTTCGAACCCAAGAACCCTTGATACGCCCCGAAGCCGCGATGGGTTTCGAATTGCGGGTCCTGGTCCTTGACCCGTTTTCGCACCGCGGCCCGGCATTTAACGAACAGATCCGCGTAACTGATCTCGGTCCCTGATTTGTCGAGCACTTCCAGCAGCGTGCTGGTGAAGACGCCGCTGCGGTCGTGCCCCTCCAACGCTTTTTGGTACCGGTCGCAAGCGGCCAACAGGATATGCCGCCCCTCGGGAATCGCGATCGCCTCGCTACGCCGCTGTTGGTCAGCGTAATATCCGTCGAGGTAGCTTTCCAAGGGTCGCGGGTCGTCGACCGTGTGGGTCTGACGCACCCGCAGGTTGTTCAATTCGTCCGCCCCGCGCGTCGCCGACCCGCTGTGACAGCAATCGAACATCACCGCCAAGTGCGGCTGCTTCGCGGCGACCTCGGCGAGCAAAATCGCCAGCTCTTTATCCGCCAGGTCGTACCCCCCGGGATTGCGGCTGTCGACACAAACCAAACCCTCGTCCATCCCTTCGGGAAAGAGCGCCGCGAATTCGGGGGCCGATCGCCACCGCGCCCCATGCCCCGAATACTGCATCACGGCAACGTCCCCCGACGACGCCTTGGCGAGGTGCGTGCGGACCAGCCGGATGACGTTGTCACGCGTCGCGTCGCCGTCTTTCAACAGCTCGATCGCCAACGAAGACGGGTCGAACCGCCGCTTCAAGTGGGCATGAAAATGATCGACGTCGTTGACGCAGCCGTAGAGCCGACCGACATGATCCGGATAGGCATTGATCCCGATCAACAAGCCGTAAATCTTGCCAGCCATGCTTCAGTCCTCTCGACGCAAGATCGTCATTCGGGAAGGAGAAAAGTGCGGCGCGGCGTGATGAGAACCGCCACCACCTGCATCGGCCCCCGATCGGACACGCCACCCGGGACCGCAAATGGCATCATACCAAATGGTCACGTGGTTGGCGGCAAAACCGCCGCGCGATCACGGCGCAATCTCGAAAGAAAATTTTTTCCCAATCCCGCGAGATTCTTGTCACCCGGCCGGGTTGAAGGGACAAGTAGTGGTTAACGACACGGCGTGCGAAACTCACCTCGGAGGGACCGGCAGATGGCTTTGACCGAATGCGAACTGATCGCGGATTCGGCCCCCTCGTCGCTGCAAGCACCTTTTCAGCCACACGCGTGTTTTCAGACGCAAGCATGTTTTCAGACGCAAGCGTGGGGCCAGCTCGCGAAACGGTTTTCGCTGACCACGTCCCTGACGCCGCTCCTGGTGTTGATCGCCGCGATTTCGGTCCATGACGCGTGGCTCGTCGTTTTGAATGATCAGGTGATCGCGGAATTCGAGCGGAACCCGGTTGGTCGTTGGCTGATCGAGCTGAATTCGGGGTCGGTCCACCTTTTCGTCACCGTCAAACTGATCGGCACGTCGCTCGTTTGCGGGGTGTTGTCGACGCTGCATGATTCCGCGCCGCGGATCGGTCGCTTGGTGACATGGCCCATCGCCTGTTTCCAGCTCGCGCTGTTGACCTACCTCTACACGTTTTGAACGGCGCGATGGATCGGACCCATCGATCGAGAACCGAACGTGATCGGTGACTTGTTCGGCAATCGAAGCTCGCATCATGACCCGCCTCGCATCGCGATTCCTAACCGCGTTCCTCACTTTCCTTGCATTTTGCGTGGCATTGGTGACGGCGCATTGGGCCGTTTCGCTGGCGGCCAACCGGTGGTCGGGCAACTCTGGCGATGGGCCGACACGCTTCGTCGTCGATTTCACCCTGTCGTCTGATGAGACGAAGGGGGTCTCGCGGGCCTTTTACCGCGACGAAAGGTCATCGCACGCCCCCATCGTTTCGCAGTTGCAACTGCACGACCCGCGCGTCTCGGGCGCTGGTACCCGGATCGATACCCCCGGCATCGTCCCCCACCAAAGCGAACTCTCGCCATGCGGCCGGCGGCTGGCGATCGCCGATCGTGACGGGGGTGTCTTCGTGATGGAGCTGCCTCGCGACTCCGCCCCAGGCCCGATCGTCGAACTCGAACGGTTCCCCAACAACACCATCGCCGATCTCCGCTGGACCCGCGATTCAAGCTCGATCGTCGCGATCGGTTATGACGGGCTCCACTGTTGGTCGGCTTCGACCGGACGATTGCAAATGTCGCTTGCCAGCCGCGGCAAGCCACCGACAGCGATCGCGATGACGGACGACCCGCAGAGCTTCTGGTCGGCCGAACACGATGCCGTCGTCCACCGCAACGTCAGCGACGGGTCGCCGATCCGAACCCTCCCGATCCCCGAAGGGGTTCGTGTGATTGCTGTCAATGGCGATGGCTCGCGGCTGATCGCGGTGGGCGACGTCGGCGTCGTCGCGATCGATACCAGCGACGGAGATCGGCTGTGGGGCGAATCCCCCGCATCGGGATTTTGCGATTTCGTGAGTGTCTCGCCCGACGGTCATTTCGTGGCGCTCGCCCCCCGCGACATCGATCTCGATTACCGCCGGAACCACCAAGTCGAAGTCCGCGAAGTCGAAACGGGGGATTTGCGAGTCCGCTTCACCCCCCAGGTCGGCGAACTCGCAGGGCTGCTCTATACGGACCATGAACTGGTCTACGCCTGGGGACACCTCGGGACGATCCGATCGTGGGACGCGACCAACGGCAAAGCGATCCGGACGCACCGCCTCCCCGATTGAAACTGCCCGATTGATAAACAATCGAGTGACGCTTGATAGCGGACAGACGTTCCCGCCTCGTCTCGCCGCCGCCCGATCGTTAAAACGAGGCGGTGATGGACATCCGCACGGAGACGGTGCATCGGCGGTTGCGGGAAGACCGTTGGGGGCGAAATCGATCGGTGCTAGCCGGTTAAAGGACGACACGAAACATCGATGGCGATCGGGATTTCGACACGACGGATCGACGCGACCCCGGTCGCGGTGATCGACTTCGAAACGACGGGTTTAACGCCGGGGCTGGACCGGGTGGTCGAGGTGTCGGTCGTCCGGATCGAACCCGGGGAGGCCCCACGGCTTGTCTTTGACACGTTGGTCAATCCCGAGCGACCGATGGCGGCGACGCAGATCCACCGGATCACCGAGGCCGAAGTGGCGGGGGCGCCGCGGTTCGACGAGATCGTCGGCGACTTTTTGGCGGCGATGCAGGGGTGCATGATCGCGGCCTACAACGTCTACTTCGACATCCGTTTTCTGGAATACGAGTTATCGAAGGCGGGTGTCCGTCACGCCCCGCCGCATTTTTGCCTGATGTACCTCAGGCCGCTGTTGGGGTTGGGGCGTCAGTGTGATTTGGCATCGGCCTGCATGCGGCACGGGGTCGACTTCAAACCGACGCACGCGGCGGCGGACGACGCGATCGCCGCGGCGCACCTGTTTGGCCATTACCGCCGGGTGATCGATCGGCGGGGGATCGAGACGTACGACGACTTGGCGGCGCTGCGAAGTTACAAGTTCACCAGCAGCTTTGTGCGTGACCCATTCCCCGCCCCCGCGCACTACGGGCTATCCACCACCGGCCAAGTCCGATCACGAGCCACAACCCATCGCATCTCACCTCTGGGATCCCACTAACCCGATTACCCCGCGATCAACCGGCGTCATCGATCAAGCGTGCAGGATACGTCCCATCCGTGCCCTGACCTTTTCGCACTTCTCACCGCTTCGCCCCCTTTTCGGCAACGCTGTGAAGCAAACAAAAGCGGCACAGCACAAGTCGTCCGGTAACACTCACGAAAGCGGAACGTCGCAAGCTGTCCGGTAACTGCTGTGTCCCGGCGGCCAGGCGTGACTAAAAAACAATAGTGGCACGGCGGTCCCCGCCGTGGTTCCAGCATCACGGTGGGGACCACCGTACCACGATAATGCCGTACCAAAACAAACGGGGTAGAACACTTAATCGACGATCCGTAAAGCGACCCAACCGTCCCACCACCTGCTGTGTCCCCCCGGTACCACGTCCTTCCCCCTTCTCACCCCCTTCGCCCCCTCGGGGGAGAAGGGCCGGGGATGAGGGGCCGCGCGGCCGATGAACCGCTTCAATGCGGTGGCAGTTAACCCAAACGCGACCCAACCGTCCGACGATCGGCTGTGTCCCGGCGGCCTGGCGTGACTAAAAAACAATAGTGGCTCGGCGGTCACCGCCGTGGTTTCAGCATCACGGTGGGGACCACCGTACCACGATAATGCCTACCAAAACAAACGGGATAGAACACTTAATCGACGATCCATAAAGCGACCCAACAATTCCACGACCTGCCGTGTCCCCACGGTACCCGCGTTGATGACAGTCATCAGCCTGCGTGCTGCTGGTGACGAGCCGCTGCATCAGGATCATCAAGAAGCCGAAGTATTGGCGGTTCTGCCGCATCGCTTGGTTGTAGCCCAGGCGAACGTACTCCGTCACCGACTCGTACAGATGCTTTTGGAGCTTGTGCTTTTCTTCCCACCGAACGGGCATGAGCCTTGTCATCCGGGGCATGAAAAGCGGGTCGCCTCGGTCGTTGATCGCACGCCGCTTCTCTGTGCGGATCACAACGCCCAACGGAACGCTGACGCCGATTCTCGGTCGGTTGGTCGCACGGAGGCGCGGAGACACGGAGACGGATGCGGAAGGACTGCTGTTCAAGGGGTGGTGTTACGGATTTCCGGTGAATTCGGATCACCCTTTTTGCTTGAGCGGCTTCTAACTCAATCTTGTTGCCTAAAAGCCGGCAAAACAAAGCGAACCATGCCTACTTGACACGAATCTTCATTTTGACCCACTGTCGATTGACATTGTAAACCAGTCGTCCGATACTTGGTTGTACAGCAAATTTCACAGACGGAGTCCGAAGGGGACTGACGTATCGAAAACGAATCACTCGACCTTCGAGAGCCTGGGGGCCACCGATGGAAACAATTCCTTTCCGCAGTTCGAGAAAGCAAGTTATCCAAGCGAGTGAGTCTGTTCAGCCGGTTGTTGAGCTATTGAGAAGATACTCTGACGCATGGGACAGTGTGATAGCCGGAGCACGCCGCAACGGAATTGCGTGGACTCGGCTTCTCCGATCGGGACCAAACTCGATGCAAGGAGTGCGTCATGTCTCCGCTTAGCATGATTGATCCAAGAACCCTTGGGCTTCGCATCGCGGAGGCTCGCAAGGCAAGAGGAAAGACCCAAAAAGAAGTTGCTGACCATATCGAGTGCAGCAGGCCAACCTACATCGCCATTGAGAAAGGCGAGCGGCAGGCCAGTGCTGAAGAAATCACGAAGATTGCGAGCTACTTGGGTCGAAAAATTCATGAGCTTGTTCGTTCGGGTGAACCAATCGTTGAGCTTCAGCCGCACCTTCGAGCAGTGGCAGGCAAGCTAAAGGAGAAAGACGAGCAGTTACTACTTGCCGGAATTGATGAGCTTCAGCGACTAGCGGAAGACTATCGTGAACTTGAGCAACTCATGAACGCACCGCTCCGGTTCAACTATCCCTCGACGATTGACTTGAATAACCGAGTCGATCCTTCTCAATTGGCGGAATCAGCATCCATACAAGAGCGTCAGAGACTCGGACTCGGCGACCAGCCGATCACTAACCTTCGCACCATCCTTGAATGGGATGTTGGGCTGCGAATTTTTTACTGGGCTTTGCCACCAAATATCGCTGGCATGTATGCGTATACGCCAGACCTTGGTTGCTGCATTCTCATCAACCGCTCACATCCAGCTGAGAAACGGCGTGCATCTCTAGTCCACGAGTACGGACACTTGATTGTAAACCGCTACGATCCAGGAATTGACTATCTTAGTTTTCCTGGACGAAAGCCACCGAATGAGCGTTTCGCCGAAAATTTCGCACTGAGCTTCTTGATGCCGAGTAGTTCTTTGCGAAAGAGATTCCACGAAATTGTTTCGATAACGGGCGATTTCCAAGTAGCAGACCTATGCAGGCTCAGCCACTTCTACTTTGTTTCCGTTGAAGCGATGGGGCTAAGACTAGAGCAACTTGGCCTGCTGCCACGGGGTACCTGGCAAGCGCTTAAGGAGTCTGGACTTTCACCAAAGCAAGCCCAATCGATTTTGGAACTGCCAACTCATCCGGTCACTGACAGTCCTTACCCGGAGCGATACAAATATCTGGCAGTCCAAGCCTACGAGCAAGAAAAAATTAGCCAGGGGCAACTTGGCCGATTCTTGCGATGCGATCCTTTGACGGTACGAGATATCGTCTCTCAATGTCGCACCAGTACGCTCGTGGAAGACAGCGGTGTATCCAGACAGCTTGAGCTTCCTTTTGAGCGGTCGCTACTCGCCGTCGAGGGGTGTCAATAAGAATGAGCAGCCTTGCTCTAGATGCTTGCTGCCTGATTAACTTGGTTGCGGCTGGCAAAATCCTCCATGAGAATCCCACAAAAATTGGCTTTTCTTTTTTCGTCCCAAGAGTTGTTGCAAAGGAATCAATTTACATCCTACAGCCTGATGACGAACAAGCAGGGCAACTGGTGCGGAAAGAAGTGGACATGAGCCAGTATGTGGACCGTAAGTCGGTAAGCTACTGCGACATTGAGGGAGGTTACGAAGCTGCGTTGTATGTTCGGTTCGCAGTGCAGCTTGACGATGGCGAGGCTGCTTGCCTAGCAATCGCAAAATCACGTTCCTGGATATTGGCAACTGATGATCGTGTTGCTCGGCGTCTTGCAACTGAACAGAGCGTAAAGGTTTTGGGAACTCCTGAAATCGTCAGGACTTGGGCTGAAAGCAACTCGGTATCGGACAGCGAAATCTCGTCAGTAATCGGGAACATTCGGCGCTATGCGAAATACGCCCCAAGGGTGAATGTTCCTGATGCGGAATGGTGGTATCAAAAGCAATTGGCCATTGAGTGTTGATAATAAGCGAGTATTCACATGACGGGTGACCGTCTGACAAATCGAGATCAACGACACCCCAAAACCGATCTCCGACCCCCGGTTTTCTCCGTGGCTCCGTGCCTCCGTGAGATCCCAAAGTAAGCGCCACAAGCTTTGCGAGCGGGCAGGCTCGTCGAAACGGTCGTAGCATGACCGGCGAGTTTTTTCTGAGGCTCGCTGAGGGCAACAAAAAACCCCCGACCAATCGGCCGGGGGTTTTCTTGATCCTGGTTCAAAGGGGATTGATCGGATCAAATAAAAAATGGGCGATACAGAACTCGAATCTGTGACCTCCACGATGTCAACGTGGCGCTCTAACCAACTGAGCTAATCGCCCGATCTGTCAATCAATAACGAACCCTTAACAGCGTCCCAATCGAAGGTAGCTTAGGTTTCGTCGTTTACCGGTAACCCTCCGCAATCTTTTCGATGATTTGACGCACCTCAGGGGTGAGCCGAACCGAACCGACGGAGCCATCGCAACGATGCTCATAGACCGTATCGGCTACCAGCCTTAAGCCTCGAACTTCGAGGCTGAAGACCGTTTGCCTTGGATCTGTGAGAGTCGTCGCCGACGCCCCGAAGGTTTCGGAATCCGGAAGGTTGGGGTAGTTTGATGTGGGGTGGTGGGGGAGTCAAGGGCGCCCGATCGGGGCGATTTTTTCGTTTTTTCGGAATTTTCCTGTTCGCCCGATCGAAGCGGCTGGGGTCGTTCTTTCACGCGGTGGCGATCGAGTCGGGCCGCGGAGGGGGGGTTGGGACGGATCCGATCGGTCGCTCGGACTGGGAAATCGCCGGTGAGATCGCGGTCGATCGGCGGTGGGTCGAAAGCGCCTTCGCAGCGGTTTGCGTCGCCCGATTTTCCCTTAGCGGGGGTGGTCGGAGGTGCTCAAGGATCGATGTTGATTCATCGGACGTAAAAATCGTAAGTCAGTCCAGTCGAGGCGGGCCCTGCGGTCCGCCGCCGCGGGTTCGTTGCCTGGCAGGAGGCTTGGCAGTTTGGCCCCGTCGGTGGAAGGCATGGCGGAAAAGTTTGCCTCATCGCACAATTCTCAATGCTATGATTCCCATGGTATTGAAGTCTGAAGTCACCGAGTTTCGCTGTTTTTGAATGCCACCGACCGCAACGGCCACGGATGAGCCATCCCTACACCCTGACCTGGACCATGAATCGGGCGACCGTCCGCAGGGAATCGTTACGCTGATCACGATCCCCGTATCGGATGTGGCTACCCGTACGGCTTGGGCCGACGACGAATTGGCCGAAGCCGCTGACGAGGCGATCGCGGAATTGCGTGAGCTCGATCGGGACGGGTCGGATGGAAGCGAAGCGGCTTTGCCCGTGGTGGCCAGGGGATTGGTGGCTGAGGGTGCCGGCGATTTTGCGGGAAGCGGGGACACCGAGGGACGGGTGAAGGCCAAGCCGGTGACGCGGGCGAACCTCCGGGCGAGCACGTCGGACGGGGCGGCGTTCGGGGCGATGGTCGGTTTGGGTGAAAGTTATTTGTCCGCGTTCGCATTGGCGGTCGGGCTGGGTGAAATTTCGGCGGGGCTCGTTTCGAGCGTGCCGCTGTTGGTGGGTGGGATTTTGCAGTTGATCTCGCTCCGCGCCGTCCATTGGTTCGGCGGCGAGAAGCGGTGGATCGTCTTTTGTGCCGCGATGCAGGGGCTGAGTTTCGTCCCGCTGGTGATCGCGGCGTTGGTCGGTTCGATCTCGCTGTTGCCGCTGATCCTGATCGCGTCGGTTTATTGGACGGGGGGATTGGCTGCCGGGCCGCCGTGGAATACGTGGATGGAGACGATCGTCCCGTCGCGGATCCGGGCGAGGTACTTTTCGTGCCGGACGCGAATGACGCAGCTCTGCACGCTGCTGGGGCTGGTCGGTGGCGGCGCGGTGTTGCAATTCGCGCGGAACCAAGGGGAAGTGCTGTTAGGTTTCGCCACGATCTTCGCGGCGGCGGCGATCTTTCGGATGTGGTCCGTCACGTGGCTGATCCGGCACCGCCAACCGAGTCACGACATGACGCGGGGGAACGAGCAGCGGATCCGGGTCGCGAAGTCGGTGACGGCGACCGAGCCGCAGGCGGTGACAGCGGCGAAGGGGTCGGGAGAAGTGGTCGGCATCGAGGGCGCGCCGATGAGCGGGCTGAGGCTGTTGAGTTACCTCGTCGCGGTGCAAGCGGCGGTGCAGATCTCGGGTCCTTACTTTTCGCCCTACATGCTCAAGCAACTCGAACTGTCCTACAGCGAATTCGTGACGCTGCTGGCGGTGGGGTTCGTATCCAAGATCATCTCGTTGTCTTGGTGGGGCAAACAGACGCACCAGGGTGGGGCGAAGCGGTTGCTCTGGATCGGCGGCGTGGGGATCGTTCCGGTGGCGGGGCTGTGGATTTTTTCCAACAACCTCTATTACCTGGCATCGGTCCAGATGCTGTCTGGGTTCTTATGGGCGGCGTATGAGCTCGGATTTTTCTTGATGTTTTTCGAGACGCTGCCGATCGAAAAGCGGACGAGGATGTTGACCTATTACAATTTGGCCAACATGGTGGCGCTGTGTGTCGGGGCCTTTACCGGGGCAGTGATCTTGCGGGGCTTGGGGGGCGACCAATCGGCCTACTGGGTGCTCTTCGGGACCTCGTCGGTCTGCCGTTTCCTGGCGCTGGGGCTGTTGTTCGGTGCGGGGCTCAAAGCGATCCCGGTCATTCAAGTCTGCATGCGGGTGTTGGGGGTGAGGGTAGCGACATCGAGCTTCGATTCGCCGATCCTCAGCACCTTTGACAATCGCTCGAAAGATTAAAGCCGCAATGGGATTAGCCTGAGGGGATTAGCCCGAGGTTTTAGCCCCCCCGGCTGGCGGTGGTGCCGGTGAAGGCCGCTGCGGGGATGGGGTGAGCGTCGGTAGCGGCGATGCGGGTCGCAAGCCTCCCCGTCGAGAGAGCCTCTCCTTAAAGGGTTCAGCCAGATTTGGTAAGCTCTTAAAGGTGGTATTCGCATTTTCGCGGTACAGCTCGGCGATCGGCGATCGGCGATCGGCCGTGGAATCGATTGGCGGTACGCACTTGGCCGCCATGTGGAAGGGACATTGAGAACAAGCTTCAGCCAACAACAGGAAGTGGCGGTCAACATGGACATGCGCGATACCGTCGCGCTCATCCTCGGTGGTGGGCGTGGGACCCGGTTGTTTCCGTTAACCAAGATCCGGGCTAAACCGGCGGTGCCGTTGGCGGGCAAGTACCGGTTGATCGACATCCCGATCAGCAACTGCATCAACAGCGGCATCAACCGGATCTACGTGTTAACGCAATTCCTTTCGGTATCGCTGCACCGCCACCTGCGTCAGACCTATCGGTTCGACCAGTTCAACAACGGCTTTGTCGAATTGCTCGCCGCGCAGCAGACGGTCGAAGAGGGGACCGATTGGTACCAAGGGACGGCCGACGCGGTGCGGAAGAATTTGCGTTACATGGAAGAGCGCGGGGTGAAGCACGTCTTGATCCTGTCGGGGGACCAGCTTTATCGGATGGACTTTGCCGACATGATGCGGACGCACGTCGAATCGGGGGCGGCGGTGACGATCGCCGGGATCCCGGTGCATCGGCAAAGTGCATCGGCGCTGGGGATCATGAAGGTTGACGACACCGGTCGGGTCACGGGGTTTGTCGAGAAGCCGAAGACCGAAGCGCAGCTCGACGAGGTCCGGACCGACCCGAGTTGGATCGACGCCCGCGGGATCCCCTCCGAAGGGCGCGATTGCCTAGCCAGCATGGGGCTTTACATCTTCGACCGCAGCGTGATGGTCGACCTGCTGAAGAACACCCAGTACGAGGATTTCGGGAAAGAGGTCTTCCCGGCGGCGATCCGTAACCACCACGTGCAATTGCACCTGTTCGATGATTACTGGGAAGACATCGGGACGATCCGGGCCTTTTATGAGGCGAACCTAAGCCTGACGAGGAAGAACCCGCCGTTCGATTTCAGCGACTCGGTCGCGCCGGTTTACACCCGGGCCCGTTTCTTGCCGCCGACGGTCGTTGAGGGGGCCAAGATCACCAGTTCTTTGATCGCGGATGGTTGCCAGATCGGTCGCGACACGGTGATCGAAAACAGCGTGATCGGGTTACGGACGATGATCGGTGATAACGTCACGATCCGAAACGCGGTGATCATGGGGGCGGACTACACCGAAGCCGATGACCGGTTGGAGCCGGGCCAAATGCCGCTGGGGATTGGCGATGGGAGCGTGATCAGCGGTGCGCTGCTCGACAAGAATTGCCGGATCGGCAAGAACGTGAAGATCACCAACGCCAAACGGGTCGAACACTTCGGCGAAGAGGAAGCGTTGCAAGTTCGGGACGGGATCCCGATCGTGATCAAAGACGGCGTGATCCCGGACGGTTTTGAGTTTTAGTCGAGGCCTGAGCGAGCGGGGGACGATTTCTGACGGTCGCGGCGTCGATCGGCGAACGGCCCGACGTGGCTTGTGATGGCCATGGCGATGATGACAACGGCGGTAGTGCTCCTATCGCTGGCTTAGTCGTCGTTATCGTCGTCGTCGAAATCGTCCTGATCGCGGTCGGGATGGAGCGGGTCATCGGGTGAAAAGAAGAAGTCGGCGAGGCCCAGCGGAACGGCGTCGCCGCCGAGGCTGCGGCGGCGTTTTTCGGCGAGCGTGTCGAGATCGAGGGCATCGCGGCCGAGGCATTTTTCGAGCGCCTCGCGCCAGGCGGAATCCTTCGAGACCGGGTGGTTGGGGTCCTGCATCATCCGCTTCGTCGCGTAACGCAGCAGGTTGATGCCGTCACGCGGCGAAAAGTCGAGCTTCAGTTCGTGCGAATGCTGGAGGAATTCGACCGTCATCGCCAGCATCTCGGCCTCGGCGAAGGGGAGGTGGTACTGGAGGATCGACAATTCGTCCAGGCGGTTGGGGAAGCCGACGGTGAGGGTCGGTTGCAAGCGGCTGAGGATGTAATCGGGGATTTCGAACGTCGATTCGTCCTGGTTCATCGTGATCGCCGCGCGGAAGGCGGGGTTGGCTTTGATCGTGATCCCGGCGACGATCGATTCGACGTAACGGCGTTGATCGAAAAGCGGGGCGAGGCTGGCCCACGACTTTTCGTTCATCCGGTTCCCTTCATCCAGGATGCAAACTCCGCCGGTGATCATCGCCGTCACCAGGGGCGATGCGTGATAGGAGATTTGGCCGGCCTGACTGAGGACAGGGGTGACGAGGAGGTCTTCGGGGCGGGTGTCGGCGGTGCACTGGTAGATGAACAGCGGCAGACGCTGGGTCTGAGCCGCGGCGATCGCCAATTGCGTCTTGCCGATCCCTGGGGGGCCGACGAGTCGCGGGGTCAGCGGCAGGTCGGTCGCATCGACGGTCAACCAACAGGCGAGGAGTTGTGTGAGGACTTCTTGCTGGCCGATCCATTGACTCGGGCCATCGTACGGGTGGGCAAGTTTGAGCGTCACGCCATCGATTTCGACATTGCCCCCTGCGGGGATCGGACCGGCAGCAGAACCGCTGGCGTGCGGTTGGGATCGATGGCGATCGGGTTGGCTGTGAGATGACATGCGGGGCGATGTTCCGGTCACTGGGAGAAAAATACCGAAGGACGTCGCGGCCCCCGAGCGGGCCGGATGGACGCCGTCTTCGAATCATGAGCCTAGCCGATATCGAACCTCCGTGGGATAAGGCATGCCCCCCAGGGCGTCACGAAACGAGCCGACGAACCCGAATCGGCCCAGCACATTAACGGCCCAGCACATCGAGGGGTGAGAGGCTAGTGGAGCGGATTGCGTTGAATGGATCGGGTTTTGCGGCCGAGGTTCAGCGATTCTTTCGGGTGGGGACGCGGTTACAATGTTTGTGGACCGGACCGAGCTTCGTCGCCCGTTCCGTTTGACCTGCACCCCTCCACAAGAAGTTGTCGATTCCGATGCGTCCTTTTTTTTCTTGGAGCCTACCGATCTTCGTCGCCTTGGGGTGGGTGAGCCTTTGGGCGGAGCGGGCGGGGGCGACAGGGAACCTGCCGCCGGAGGGTGTTCGCAAATTCCTTCAGGCCCATTGCTATGACTGCCACCTGGGCGGCAAGGCCGAAGGGGGATTGGACCTCGGGTCGATCGTTGAGCCTCGCGAAGCGTCGGGCGTTGCCGGGGGGACAAACGGGGTAACGGGGGATGGCGGGACGAGTGTCGGCGGAACGAGTGATAGCGTAACGGCGGCTTTGGACGATCGGTGGGTAAGGATTTATGAGCGGGTGCGATCGGGCGAGATGCCTCCTGCCGATTCGGGTGAATTGGCGAAGGAGGAGCTCGCGATTTTTCTGCAGCCGATGCGTCAATGGCTCGAATCGACTCATCGCACCGAAGTCGAGACGTCGGGGCGGGTTCGCGGCCGGCGGCTGACCAACCGGCAACTCGAGCGGACCCTTCACGACTTGCTGGGGATCGACATCCCGCTGGCGAATCGGTTTTCGGACGAGCCACGCGTGGCGGGATTCGTCTCGGTCGCCGAAGGGCAAGCGATGTCGCATTTCCAGCTCCAGCAGCACCTTGAAGCGGTCGACGCGGCGCTCGAAGAGGCTTTTCGCAGGGCGCTATCGCCCGAAGACGCGTTTGACAAAACGTTCACGCCGGAGCAGATCGCACAGCGGAAACCAGAGCAGCGGAATCGCGAACCGGAGCTGCGTGAGGGGGTGGCGGTGGTCTGGTCAAGCCGACTGATCTTCTACGGCCGGATGGCGGTGACGACGGTCCCCGAGGAGGGTTGGTATCGCTTCACCATCACCGCGTCATCGGTGAAACCGCCCGCGGGGCATGGCGTTTGGTGTTCGGTCCGCAGCGGTCCGTGTGTGTCGAGCGCGCCGCTGCTCAGCACGCTCGGCGGTTTTGAGGCGATGCCCGAGCCGCAGGATTGGACCTTCGAAGGGTGGCTCGAAAAGGGGCACATGATCGAAGTCCGGCCCGCCGACGCGACGTTGAAAATGGCCAAGTTCGATGGGGGGCAAGTCGGTGCCGGTGAAGGGGAGCCGCAAAACGTCCCAGGGGTCGCGATTCACCGGGTCGAGATGCGTCGGATCCATCGCGGTCTGAAGAACGATGGGGTGCGGCAATTGGTCCTCGGGGATTGCGAAATTCGCCCCGCGAAGGATGGCAAATCGAAACCTTTCGCGAAGGACTCGCAAGGGGCGTGTAGCGATCTCGTAACGCGGTTCGCGAGGCGGGCGTTCCGACAAAAGGTGACCGAAGGGGAAGCGAGGCCGTACGTCGAAGTCGCCCACGGGGTGCTTGCCGAGGGAGGGTCGTTGGAAGCCGCGCTGCGATCGGCGTACCGCGCCATCCTTTGTTCACCCCGATTCCTTTACTTCACCGAAGGGCCTGGACGACTGGATGGCGAAGCCGTCGCCAATCGACTCAGTTATTTCCTCTGGAACCGGATGCCGGACGAGGAATTGATGGCGGCGGCGGGGCGGGGAGAACTGTTCAGCATCAAAGGGATCAAGGGGCAGGTGCAGAGGATGCTCGAAGACCCCCGCGGGGCCAACTTCGTCAGCGACTTTGCCGACCAGTGGCTTGACCTTTGCGACATCGACTTCACCGAACCCGACCCAAAGCTGTATCGCGATTACGACCCGATGGTGCAGGAGGCGATGCTGCGGGAAACGCGCAGTTACCTCCAGAAGATGCTCGACGCGAACCTGGGGGTCACGTATTTGGTCGATTCCGATTTCACGTTCCTCAACAGCCGTTTGGCGAGGTATTACGGGATCGAAGGGGTCAGCGGCGATCAGGTGCGACAGGTGAAGGTTCGGCCTGAAGACCATCGAGGCGGTTTGTTGACCCAAGGGGCGATCCTGAAGGTCACGGCGAACGGCACGACGACCTCCCCTGTGGTGCGAGGGGTTTGGGTGTCGGAGCGATTGTTGGGTGAACACATCCCCCCGCCACCGTCGAATGTCCCCGCGATCGAACCGGACATCCGGGGGGCGACGACGATCCGTGAGCAGTTGCAGAAGCACAAGGCCGATCCGGGTTGTGCGTCGTGCCACGTCAAGATCGACCCACCCGGGTTCGCGCTGGAGAGTTTCGACCCGTCGGGGAAATGGCGAGACCGTTACGCCACGACCGAGAAGGGGAAGCCGCAAAAGGTCGATGCCAGTTACGCGATGCCCGACGGCAAGAAGTTCAACGACATCGAGGGTTTCAAAAAGTTGGCGATGCGGAACCCGGAACGGTTGGCCATCGGCCTGACCGAAAAACTCGTCACCTACGCGACCGGCGCGATCCCGGAATTCGGCGATCGACCGGCGATCGAACAGATCGTCCGCCGAACGGCCGATACCGAATATGGCTTTCGATCGCTCATCGACGCGGTCGTGACCAGCCCGATCTTCCTTTCCAAGTGACCATCGAACCGCAGAGAGATTGAGAGATGCCTGTGACACCGCGATCGCTATTGGCACGCCGCACGATCCTGCGCGGCGCCGGGGTTTCGATGGCCTTGCCGTGGCTGGCGGCGATGAGGCCCACCCTGGGCGGGACGGCCGCGGCGGGAGGTGCGAAGCAGGGCGGGAACGATACGCCGCCGCAGCGGTTCGTCGCGATGACGCTGGGGCTGGGCTTGGTCGGCGAGAACCTCAATCCCGACAAGGCCGGACGCGATTACGAACCGAGCCTGTACCTGAAACGTGTCGCCGACCTTCGTGACCGTTATACGATCGTCTCGGGGAGCTCGCACCCGGGCGTCACCGGCGGGCACCGTGCCGAAGCGAGCTTGCTTACGGCAAATCCTGTCGGGAGTTCAGGGAAGTCGAAGAACACGATCTCGGTCGACCAATTGATGGCAAAGCACCTCGGCCAGTCGACCCGATTTCCCTCGCTCGTCGTCAGCAATTCGGGGAGCTCCAGCCCATCCTACACCGACAGCGGTTCGATGATCCCCGCCGAGTCCTCACCCGCCAAGCTTTTCGCGCAGCTCTTCATTGATGATTCGCCCAAACAGCAGGCCGCGGCATCGCGGACGCTCGCCGAGGGGCGGAGCATCATGGACCTGGTGGCGGAAGACGCCAAGCGATTGGCGAGAGAATTGGGGCCGGGGGACAAAGACCGTTTGGAGGCCTATTTCACCAGCGTGCGTGATTTGGAACGGCGGTTGGCAGCGAGCCAATCTTGGGCGCAGCGTCCCAAGCCGAAAGTCGACGCCAAGCGGCCGGTCGACATCAGCAACGCGAACGATTTCGTCGGTCGGCAAAAGATGATGTGCGACCTGGTCCGATTGGCACTGCAGACCGACTCGACGAGATTCATCAGCTATTACCTCGGCGGCAGCGGCGGCGTCATCCCGCTGCCGGGGGTGATGGAAGGGTACCATGCCCTGAGCCATCACGGGCAGGACAAAGGGAAGCTGGCCCAATTGGCGATCGTCGAAGGGGAAATCATCGCGACCTGGGGGCAATTCCTCCGCGACCTCGCGGCGACACCCGATGGGGACAAGACGCTCTTGGAGACCACCGCGGTGCTGCTCACCAGCAACCTCGGCAACGGGTCGAATCATAGCAATCAAAACATGCCGGTGCTCCTGGGCGGGGGCGGCTTCCGCCACGGTCAGCATCTGGCGTTCGACAAAAAGGACAATTACCCGCTCCCCAATCTCTACGTCTCTTTGCTCCAGCGGGTTGGGGTCGAGACGGACCGTTTTGCCAGCGGGACGACGACGATGCGCGGTTTGGAATTCGCGTGACCGCTGTTGGTTAGAAAAAGCTCGGGCGTCGGCAGCCTCGCGAACGAACTTGAAGGGAAGCACAGCATTTTTTCCCGATTGACCTTGATCGGGATCGGGGCCTCTCCCTAGTGTACGGCTCGAAGTGCCCGATTCGCGACGGATCGCGAATCGCGGCGAGATCGAGACCAGGGATTTTGAGCCCAGCCGTGAGCGATCCGATAACCCCCAACGCACCGCGTCCTTACAACCAACGCCATGGCGGGCTGATGGCCATCGCGGGGGTGGTCGTCGCATGTTTGGGGGGGTGCACCAACAACCCCTACCTTTCGACCCCTGGCGGTCAGCCATGGCAAGCCCCTCCGGGGGTAGCCCAGACCGACCCGACGACGGTTCAGATCGCCGAATTGAACCGCCGCGTCCGTCTGCTGGATGACAACAATCGCCAGTTGCACACGCAGTTGGCACAAAGCGAACAGCAGGCGCAACTTTATCGGGACGAGTTGAATTTGGTCCGTCAACAGTTGTCGGAAACGGCCAACAAGCTCGATGCGGCCGCGGTCGCCGCCAATGACGCGACGCAAAAATACCAAGGGCTCGCCGCCTCGACGCAGCTCCGCGGTAACGCGACGCTACGGGCCAACACCAATTTGCAACAGATCACGAATCAGTTCGCCGCCGCGGGGATCAACGCGATCAGCGACGGGAACACGCTTCGGATCATCCTGCCCGCCGATCAGCTCTTCCAACCCGGCTCGGCGACGCTCGAACCGACCTCCGCACCGATGCTTGATGCGATCGCGGCCCAGGTCAAATTGATCGTCCCCCGCCAGAAGATCGCGATCGAGGGTTACACCGACAACAGCCCGCTTTACGGCGGACGTTTCGCCTCGAACCACCAGCTCGCCGCAGCCCAATCGAGCAGCGTGATGGAGATGTTGACCCGCCGCAACGGATTGCCCGAGGCGCAGTTCTTTACGATCGCCCAGGGGACAAATCACCCCCGCGCCGACAACAGCACGCCGCAAGGACGTGCGGCGAATCGGCGGATCGAGCTGGTCGTCTATCCCGACACCTTCTGATTTCGTACCGGTCGCAAACAGCTCCCGTCCTGGCCACTGGACGCGTGAGCGTCCTAGTCGTCGCCGATCCGATGTAATAACTCCCGGCCTTGGCGGCGGGTCGTGATCGGCTGGTTGTCCGCAGCCGATTCAGCAACTTGAGCGATGAAGCAGCTTGGCCGATGAACCAGCTTGACCAATCCGATCGGACCGATCGCGGGCGAGATCTCTAGAGACGTTCACCAGAGAACTTCAAATCAGCGGACGCTCATCACGATCCCTTCGACTCGAGGGCGGGAGCGAAGCTCGCCGC
>JBEIRZ010000526.1:0-2694 GCA_040375695.1 Planctomycetaceae bacterium | reverse complement strand
CGGCGCGAAAGTGGCATGCGAAAAAATCGCGACAGCGCCGCGGCGACCGCGAGCGATAATTGTGTCCCTGACCCCAAGCCCCAATGCTAGGGCGCCGACCGCTCGACGACGATCCGGCACCTCGGGAATTCCTCTTCACCACACACGCACGCGGCCATGCCGCCGACGTTGAAGGGGGCGAATCGGCGGGCGATCTGGGTCACCCGTTCAAGGGAGTCGCCGGCCGTTTCGAAAGCGTCGGACGCGGTGACCGTAACGACCGTTTCTGGTCGGTCGATCATCAGCCCCACCCCGCCGAAGGGGTCGCGGGTGTCGAAGAGGCCGAAATGGAGCCTCGCACCGGCGATGACGCGAACGGATCGGGCGAGGTCAGCCATCGACGATCGACTCCAGTTGACGCCACGCGCGATGTTCTGCCGGACCGCCCGTCTTTTCGACGAGCGGTTTCAGTGCGTGCATCTGACGTTCGACCTCTTCCTTGCCCAGTAGTTCCAGCCGTGTGACGAGGATCGCCCCTTCCAAGACCGCGTGTTTGGCCCGGTTGAGCCCGAACATCGGCCGTTGGAAACCGCGGTGGACGATCCGGCAATGGGCCTGGGGGCGAAGCGAGTCTTCCTCCCACGATTCGACCTCGACCGCGAACCAGTGGCAACACTCGATCAACTTGTGCCACCGCCCCAATAGCGGTTCGATCAACCCCGTCGCGGAAACCCTCCCCGTCGCGGAGGTGGCGATCAGCTCGACGTCGTCGGTGACGTGGACCACCGCGACCCCCGATTCACGGAGGTTGGCGTGCGTGTGCGACGAACGAAACGGCTTGAGCGTCAACCGCTTTACCGCAGGGCCATCGACCCACGGCCCCATCGGCGCGATGTTGACTAGGCCCGCCCGATCGGCGGTGGTGACGATGGCTTCGAGTATCACGCGACGGGCTGCACTTGGTCGTGGGGTTGGACGAGCGATTCGGGGCCGAGCAGGTGCCAGGCGCGGGCCTGACGGATGAAATTTTCGACGAGCTTCGAACCCGCCGGGGTGAGCACCGATTCGGGATGGAACTGAAAGCCGATGAGCGGCCGGGACAGGTGTCTGATCGCCATCACGACCGGCTCTTCGCCGTGGCTGACCCTCGTTTCCGCGGCGATGCGGAGCGTCGGCGGGATGCCCGATCTGCGGATCGCAAGCGAATGGTACCTGCCGACCTTGAGCGGGTTTGGGCAGCCGTCGAACCAAACGCTCCCGTCATGCACGATCTCGCTTTCGCGGCCGTGCATCGGCTCGACGCGAATCACCTCGCCGCCCAGCGCGTAGCCGATCGACTGATGCCCTAAGCAAACGCCCATGATCGGGATCGAGGCTGACAATTCGCGGACGACGTCGACACAGCAACCGGCATCCTGAGGCCCTTTCGGACCGGGGGACAAAACGATCGCCAAGGGGGACAATTGCCGAACTACGTCGACATCGATGGCGTCGCTCCGAACGACCCGGGTCGCTTCCCCGGCCAAACGGAAGTATCGCGCTAAGTTATGGACGAACGAATCGTGATTGTCGAGCAACAGGATCATGGCGTCATGATACCGCTTCGGATCGCCCGAAGCATGCCCTCCGCCTTGACCCACGTCTCCTGTTCTTCGCGGAGGCTTTCGCTACGCGCGGTGATCCCGCCGCCGACCGGGAGTTGCAAGTAACCCCCTTGGATCGTGACGGTGCGGATCAAAATGTTGAACTCGGACTTCCCCCCCACCGACACGTAGCCGAGCGACCCACAGTACGGCCCGCGTCGGCTCGGCTCGAGCTCCGCGATCGTCCGCATCGCTTCGACCTTTGGCGCCCCCGTGACCGAACCGCCGGGGAAACAGGCGGCCAGCAATTCGACCGAACCGACCCCTTCCCGCAACCGCCCCCGCACCGCGCTGACCAGGTGCTGGACGTAGGCGTACCCTTCGACCTCACAAAGCTGGGTGACTTCGATCGAATCGTCGTGACAAACCCGCGACAGGTCGTTGCGCATCAGATCGACGATCATCACGTTCTCGGCCCGCTCTTTGTCGCTGCTTTGAAGCCGCTTCGCCGCCTCCCGATCGGCCACGGCATCTCCGGTACGGGGCGCCGTCCCTTTGATCGGCCGCGTCTCGACCCATCCGTCGCGGACCCGCAGGAAACCTTCGGGGGAAGAGCTGAGGACTTCGAAGCCCTCGCCAGCGTAATAACCTGCGAAGGGTGCTGGGTTGGTTCGCCTCAGCTCCAGATAAAGCCGCTGCGATGACCCGCCCCATGGCCGGAGCAACCGCTGGGCGAGATTCACCTGAAAGGAATCGCCGCTTCGAATCCGCTCGATCACCTCATCGATCGCCTGACGCAGCCCGGTCGAGCCGAAGTTGCTGAAAATCCCCTCACGCGAGGTCGGGTGGAGCGACATCGGGTGAAGCGTGGCGTGCGGTGATTGGGGCAACCGCCGGTCGGGCGCAGGACGACCCGTGCCCGCGATCGTGTCGCTCGTTCGAGGGCCCGCGATCGTGTCGCTCGTTCGAGGGCCTGCGGTGTGGTCGCCGAAATCGGCATCCGGTGGCTCGGTGCTGCCGTGTAGCCTTCGCAGGACAGCATCGCGTCTTGATGCGGCGAAATCCGCGTCGGCTTTCCAATCGGTGGTGCGAAACCCTTGGCTGATCAACCACGCCTGTCCCGTGACATGGT
>JBEIRZ010000304.1:0-5563 GCA_040375695.1 Planctomycetaceae bacterium | reverse complement strand
TCGGGCGAAAACCCTCCAGCAAAGTTACTCGTGCCTTCCGCGTCCAATTGGCCCCTTTTGAAGCGCCGATCGCTGGCCCCTTTTGACTGCCTACTGACAGCTTCGGGATCGGCAACAAATTGAAGGGGACAGTGGCTGTCAATTCGGACGTTGCCAACAGTGACTCTGTGACCGCCAACCTCGGGTCGTACAAACCTTCGTTTGTCAGAGCCTGGGAGCTTGCCTCGGTACGTTTTTCGCGTTTTGTGACCCCTTCTTTCAGGAGTCGCCCGAAAACGAAATCCGACACCAAATCCGACAATCGACCGCACCCACACCCTGGGACTCAGGTGCAGAAAATACCGTAGATCATTGGTTCAGATAGACTTCACCGCATGAAAAAAGCCGCCCGGAGGCGACTTCGAGTGTCTTCAAAGTGGAGGCAGGAGGACACCAATAGAACTTTCTCTGACCGGCGTCAGGTCTTTCTCTCAACCGGAAAAGGAGCTGATACAAATAGTAATCCCGACCATTTTCATGATGGCAAAAGCCCATTCGGAGTAAGTTTTAGTTCTGCGTTCTCGCCATCGAAGGTCGCGGTAAAGAAATCCAGGCAGCCACCGTGCCCCAGTATGATGACCTCGTCGCTTGCCGAACCAAAATCGACGAACCCTACGGTCGTTTTCCACTCGATTATTTCCGAATCGGATTCGATCCGTAACTCCACATCACCGTACTGAATCTTGAGACGGTCGCCGGAAATACCAGCGGCCTCGCTGATCAATTCCTCGTCCAATTCGACACCAAGAACTTCCGCGAGAGACAGCGGAAACAATGTCTCATCTGCACCGGAATCGACGAGCGCATCCCAACGAGCATCCGCTTTCGGACCAACGACTCGAATCGTAATGACTGGTCTTAGAATCAATCGAAAGTCGGTTGAACCCGGAAAAACGCTGACGTACTCGCGATACGGGAACTTCATCGTGCGCCTACGAAACGAACGTCAGCCCGAGGAACCTTTTCAAAGATAGGATCATCAATCTGCTTTTCCTGGGCGGCCTGCCAGAGTTGCTGCAAAGTCTCAGCATGAGCAACGATTCGCGTGTGCTCAGCATTCCAAGCAACCCATTTTCCTCCTAATTCAAAAGGAACGGCAGATGGACGCCCCTGATCCGCTCTTCTTGTTGGCATGTTTGTCTCCTCCTCTGGTACGTCTTACCAACCAACGGCGTCGAAATGGAGAGAGAAGAATGGCCTTTCGGATGCAAATCCAACGTCGGCCGCAATTTCAGGGAATTTCACCCGGTTCATGAGCCGACTCGAAGCGGAGAATCAGAGTTTTGATTCGAGTCCGGCTGGGTGGCCAAAAAACACAACTGTTTGCAATAGACAATTTCGGAGTTCTCACTGGCAGGTGAGATGGTCCCGATAATGGAGGATAACGGACTTGAACCGATGACCTCTTGCATGCCATGCAAGCGCTCTCCCAACTGAGCTAATCCCCCGATCGTTTGGGGCTAACTGCTCTCAATGACGTAACCAAGCGTTCACTGAGGGCAATAGCGAGCGTCGAACGAATTGGGATCGTTTGAACGCGTGTCAAAAGGTTAGCACGTCGCGTTCCGGTTCGTCAAGCGCGGTGGCGAACAAAAGGAAACGACGCGGATTCGCCCCCGTTTCGGCCGTATTTCGCGGATTTTTCGAGCCGCCTAATCGGCGCCCAGGGAAGCGGCTGGGATTGACTTAACAAATCGTGACGATCATGCCGATTAGAAGGAGGTGTCGAATCCGCAACCGCGACGGATGGGGGGCCATCGGTCGGGCTTATCAAGCTACGGACGTGTCATGCCGTATCGTATGTCCCGGATCACCGAGCTTTATCCGATCGCGCTGCTGGCGATGTCTGTCGGCTTGGGGGTCGGGTCGCTGTCATCTGCGCCGACCGCCTTCGCACAGGTGACCGTACCGGTTGCCGGCGAAGGGGACGCGGGTGTCGTCCAAGCGTCGGGCTTTTTGACCCCACCGGATCTCGGTTTGTACTGGCTTTCGGCAACTGGCGATATCCGTCAGGTCGCCGCCGATGGGGCCGAGGTGATCGAATCGACCCGGGCGGCCCGCAAGGATGCGATCGATGCGATCCCGATGAGCCGTTTGAACGATTCGGCCCGCGAGCGGATCGAAGCGATCGGCAAACGCCCGACGCTCTTTCGGCATCTGGCAAAGCAAACGATCCGATGCGATCAGGAGTTATTCGTTTGCCTGGTCCGCAAGCCGGAAGTGTTGGTCGGCATCTGGGAACTGATGGGGATCACCCAGGTCCAAACGAAGCGGATCGATACCTACCGGTTGCAGGCGGTCGACGGGGCAGGGACGGAATGCACCGTTGATCTGGTCTATGGCGATCCCTCGGTCCACGTCTACTTGGCCGAAGGGTTTTACGAAGGGAAGCTGACCCCACAAAAGATCAGCGGCAAGGGGCTTTTCATTCTGCGGACCAAGCAGAAGGTCGACGGCGACGGGCATTCCTTGGTGGAAGGTTCGTTGGATTGTTTCTTGCAGATCGAGCAGGTCGCGGCGGATTTGATCCTGCGGACCTTTGGCCCGCTGATCGGCAGGGCGGCGGACCATAATTACAGCGAGACGGCAAGGTTCATCGACCAGATCGGGATCAACTCGAGACGGAACCCACAAGGTGTCGAGAACCTGGCATTGAAACTCCCACAGGTCTCCGAGCCGGTGCGGAGCGAATTCATCTCCTCGGTTCGCACTGCCGGGCGACGGTACGAGGCGAAGCTCGACGAAGAGTACGCGACGCCGGTCAAGTTCAAACGTTGAGCCGTTGTTTGCGGCGATTCTCGCTACGTGATTTACATCGCTAACTTCAGGTAAACGTCTGACCCGAGTCCCAAGATCCTGCGACCG
Source organism: Planctomycetaceae bacterium (assembly GCA_040375695.1). GTDB lineage: Bacteria > Planctomycetota > Planctomycetia > Pirellulales > Pirellulaceae > UBA6163. Next base: position 2,659 of record JBEIRZ010000304.1, on the reverse strand, counting down.
GGGTCGTTAGGCGAGATCGTATTCCGCCAAGGAATCGTTTAGACTTACAGAGCGTGGCGCACATCCGGATCGCCATTCCAAAATCGCGTGGGTCGCGCGAGGCAGGTCCACGAGCAAGCGTGCCCATCCCCATCTTCTCAGGAGCTCCCCATGGCACCCCTTCTTCGGTCGTCTCGGTCGTTCTGTTGGCTGGTCGTTTGTGGTTTGGGTTTGACGCTGGCCGTGCCAGGGAGTGCGCAAGACAATGCGTCACCGAATCGAGTCGCCCCGGCGGTCGCGGCCGCCCAACCGATAGCGACCCCAATGATTCCGGCAGACGCGATCGGGGCCTTCTTTTTTTTCCCACAAGAGGTCCTGAAGTCGCCCGAGCTGAAGTTGATGCCAATCGAGATCGCCGACGCATGGTTGACCGAAAACGTCGGGATCAACTTGGCTGACATCGAATCGGTAAGAGGTTACACGGGGATCCCGGGTCCGTTGGGGCCAAACTTCGGGATGCTGATCAAGCTCAACGCGGACCTCGACGCGACACGGATCAACCGAGATCGCTTCGCGGGGCCGGCAGAAAAGGTCGGTGAATTGACGGCGATTCCGCTGCGCGACATGCCGGGGGCGTATTTGCACCGCGTCGATCCGAAGACCTATGTCATCGCGACCATCGATATGCTTTCACCGATGGCCACATCCAACGGCAAGACGGGCCCGATGGCGGAAATGCTGGCCGGCCGAAGCCGCACGTCACCGCTGGTGCTCGCCGCGGCGATGGAGCCGATTCGGCCGATGGTCGAGCAGGCCGTGGCGGCAGGCGCCATCCCCGCCGCCGTCCCCCCGCCGCTGAACAACCTTCGCAAGTTCCCATCGCTCGCTAAGGGTATGGTGACCGAGATGAGCCCGATGGGGAACCGATCCGAAATCGTGATTGTCGGCAACAACGACGTCGACGCGGAGGAATTGCAACGAATCCTGCAAGACGCGATGAGCTTCGGACGCGACATGGCACTCCTGCAAGCGATGCAGCAGGTCCAAGGGGAAGACAAGGTATCGCAAGCGACCCGCAGTTACTTCCAACGGTTGGCCAACGAAATCGTCACGATGCTGCAGCCGCAGCTTGATGGCGATGAGCTCACGATTCGCTTGGAAGGGATCCAAACCGGTTACGCGAGCAGCGGTGTGATGGTCGGCTTGTTGTTGCCGGCGGTGCAAGCCGCCCGCGAAGCGGCTAGGCGAATGAGCTCTTCCAACAACATGAAGATGATCATGTTGGCGATGCACAATTATGAGAGTGCCATGAAAAAATTTCCCGATGCCCGGGCGCGTAACGCCGACGGTAAGTTGATGTTGAGCTGGCGCGTGGCACTGCTTCCCTACCTCGAAGAGGGTGATCTGTACAACCAGTTTCACCTCGACGAGCCATGGGACAGCGAGCACAACCTGAAGCTGGTAGCGAAGATGCCGAAGGTCTATCAAGACCCGTCCGTGCCGGTACTCCCGGGGACCGAAGGTTTAACCAACTACCACGTCCCCTTCGGTGACGGGTTGTTGTTCGACGCCAAAGGCCCGACCCGATTCGGGGACGTGACGGACGGGACGACCAACACGATCGCGCTCTTTGAGGCGGCCAGGCCCGTCCCGTGGACGATGCCGGAAGACGCCGAGATCAGCGAGGCCAACCCGGCCGCGAACCTGAGCCGGCTTCGCCAGGGGATTTTTCAGGTCGGCTTCGCCGATGGGTCGGTTCAAGTTTTACCGCAGACGCTCGACGCGATGACGCTATGGTCGCTCTTCACCCGCGCCGGTGGCGAGGTCGTTAATCGTCCCTAACGAACGTACCCCACCCGATCGTCAACGCCGAACGATCGATCCGACCGCCCCCCCGAGGTTGCTGGGGGACCCCATCGGGTCGGCCCGGTTCAAATCGCGACCCGAAGATTTCGAAGTCGAGGAGATCCTCGGCTTCGGACCGACGGGGGAGGGTGAGCATGCGCTGCTGTGGGTCGAGAAGGTCGATCGGAACAGCAACGACGTGGCGGCCCAGTTCGCCAAGCGGCTCGGCTTGCGAAGGAGGCTGATCAATCATTGCGGCTTGAAGGACAAGTTCGCGGTGACGCGGCAATGGTTCAGTTTGCACCTTCCCGGGTTGCCGACGCCGCCTGCGGAATTGCTCGCCGGTGACGGTGTCCAAGTCCTCGCATCGACACGCAACTTGCGAAAGCTGCGTCGCGGGTGCCATCAGGGGAACCGGTTCGCCATCCGTTTGCGCGATTGCGACCTTTCGCCTGAAGCGGCGGTGGCGAGGTGGGGCGAGATCGAGCGGCGCGGCGTGCCGAATTATTTCGGGCCCCAGCGGTTCGGTCGCGACGGCGGCAACATCGGATTGGCAAAACGTTTTTTCGCTGGCGAATTCGGATTCGATGACCGGTCATCATCGGAGCGACTGGGGCGGGCCATGGGTGAGCAAACGGACGAGCAACGTTTCGACTCGTCATCAAGGAACGACCCGTCAGCGAGGATTGACCAACCACTGCGTATTGACCGGGCCCTTCGCGGCATTCTGATCTCCGCGGCCCGCAGCCTGTTGTTCAACGCTTGCGTCGCTCAGCGGGTCGAAGCAGGAATTTGGGACGAACCGATCGAAGGGGAAGTCTTCGGCTTTTCGCAC
>JBEIRZ010000270.1:0-6239 GCA_040375695.1 Planctomycetaceae bacterium | reverse complement strand
TGGATCGATTTGCTGTTGCGCGGCGCAAGCAAGTGATTTTTCGAGCGAACCCAACAAAAAACGCTCCCGATTGTTAATTCGGGAGCGTTGACTGGTTACGTTCTACTGAAGGACGGAGGGAAGCAGCTATTGCTGACCGCCGGCATGAACCGGTTGCTTCGCCGGAGAATGACTCGGGGCCTCGTCGGGCGAGCGGATAGGGTCCAAGAAGACATAGTTCTCTGCCTCGGCATCCCACCCCAATCCCGTGAAGTCATACGGATCGCCTACCACAGGCGGACGGGAAAAATTGTAGAACGGCGGAGGACTCGAGCACTGCCATTCCAAAGTCACGCCACCCCATGGGTTGGCAGGGGCTTTCTTGCCATTAAACAGTGAATAGACCAAAGTAATGCCCGCGATCAACAAGCCGATCCCCAAAATGAACGCCCCAATGCTGCTCCACCAGTGCAGGTTGGCAAATTCAGGGTCGTAAGTCGCGTACCTTCGGGGCATCCCACGACTGCCGAGAACGAATTGCGGTAGGAAGGTCATGTTGAAGCCGATGAACGTGATCGCGCACGAAATCTGACCCCAGGTTTCACTGAACATCTTCCCGGTGATCTTCGGCCACCAATGGAACAGACCCCCAAGGAAAGCGATCATCGTTCCGCCCATCATCACATAGTGAAAGTGTGCAACGATGAAGTACGTATCATGAAGGTGGAGGTCAACCGAGAGAACGCCAAGGAACAATCCGGTTAAACCGCCGATCGTGAAAAGGAACAGGAACGAAATCGCGTAGCACATTGGCGTTGTCAAGCTGATTGAGCCCTTGTAGAGGGTTGCCAACCAGTTGAAGACTTTGATCGCCGAAGGGATCGAAACCGTAAATGTCAACGCGCTGAAGATAATCGTTGTGAGCGAGCTCATTCCGCTGGTGAACATGTGGTGTCCCCAGACCAGGAAGCCCAGCAATGCGATCGCGACCGACGAGTACGCGATGAACCGATAACCGAATATGTGCTTGTGCGAGTGAACGCTAATTAACTCGCTTATGATCCCGAACGCGGGAAGGATCATGATATACACAGCGGGGTGACTATAGAACCAAAAGAAGTGCTGGTAGGTCACCGGGTCGCCATTAAATTCAGGGTCGAAAATCCCGATGTGCAGCGTCCGCTCTGCGATCAGCAATAGCAGGGTGATCCCCAAGACGGGTGTCGCCAGAACCTGGATGATGCTCGTCGAATAAGTGGCCCACAAGAAAAGGGGCATCTTGAACCACGTCATTCCCGGGGGACGCATCGTGTTGATCGTGACGATGAAATTGAGGCCGGTGAAGATCGAGCTGAAGCCAAGTACGAACGCGCCGAGCGTTGCCAGGATTACCGAAGTGTCCGTTGTCGTGCTGTAGGGGGTGTAGAAGGTCCACCCGGTATCGAGGCCAGTTCCTAGCAGTGCCCCGACGAAGAAAACCGCCCCACAAACCCAGAGGAAAAAACTACACAGGTTCAACCGAGGGAAGGCAACGTCCTTCGCACCAAGCATCACCGGGACGAGAAAGTTGCCCAATGCCGCAGGGATGCTCGGGATGATAAACAGAAAAACCATGATCGCCCCGTGAAGGGTGAACACCTTGTTGTAGGTGTCGTTGCTAGCGAACAGCCCCCCGGTAGGCGACATCAGGTGGGCTCGAATACCCAATGCTAGAAGACCGCCGATGAAGAACGCGGTCAGGACGCCGATCATGTACATCACGCCGATCCGCTTATGATCGAGCGTAAAAATCCAGCTAAGGATTCCCTGGCTATGCTTTAGATAGTTGTCACTATCGGAGACTTCGCCTGGGTTAAAGCCTTGGCTGCGTCCTACGGCATGCTCTGCCATGATCCAGACACCTAAGTTGAAGAAAAACGGAAATGGTTCGAATCAACACTTGGGCAACCGTCACCAAACCTCAGCCTGATCACCGATCACCACATAACTGACAAATTATTTCGCTGTTCCTAATGACTTTATGAAACCGATCAAGCTGTCGATGTCATCATCGGACAGTTGACCCTTAAAGCTCGGCATCACAGGGCCGTAACCCGTAACCACCTTCGCCTTCGGTTCGAGTATCGACTCTCGCACATAAGCTTCGTCGACGGACCCCTTGTCGCCGTTGTCGAACTCACGCCCTGTGCCGTAACTCGCCAGAAAACTTGGTCCGACCCGCTTTGAGCCATCGATCGAGTGGCAGGAGCCACACCCCCGCCGTTCATACAGCAACCGACCGTAATCTGCAGGCGTCTGCCCTTCTTGTCGGCCGCCGTACTTCTTGACCCATGCGTTCAGATCTTCGCGGTTTTCGTGAACGACGACCACGGTTTGCATTTTCGAGTGATCTTTCCCGCAATACTCGGTGCAGTACAAGTCGTGGAACCGGTAACCGTCTTCAGTGAACTGGTACTTTTGACGATCAAAAACACCGCCGTTATTCTCCTTCGCGTCTTTGAGCGCGGCTTGAAGATCGGCGTCGCTCACCTTTCCGCTAGCGACTTTCGGATTGAACCACATGTCGTTAAACCGGCCTGGGACAATGTCCCGCTTGGCCCGGAAGGCGGGGATGAACAGACTGTGAATGACGTCGCTTGATCTCATCGTCAGCTTCGTCGGCTGTTCGTTCAGGATGTGAAGCTCTGGGTGAAACACACCGTTCCCGTAATCAAACGTCCATCCCCACTTGTAGGCCTTGACCCCCACCGTGTCTGAACCATCCGGGGCACCCTGCTGATCGATGAACCCGAGCGCCCCTTTGACAAAGATCCAGACTAAAAGGAACGAAGGCAGGATGGACCACGCCAGTTCCAAAGGGGTGTTGTGTGAGACTTGGCTCTCTGCCGGTTCCCCTTTCCGCTTCCAATAGCGTATCGAGACGTAGACCAAGCAAATCGTGATCGGGACCATGAAGAATATACAAATCCACAGTATTAAAAAATACGTAGAATCGACTTGGTCGCTGAACGTCGAGGCCGACTCAGGAAACCAAAAGCTTTTGTTGATATCGCCGAGGATTTGCGAGCCGAAATTCATCGTGATCACGGTAAAAAGTTAAGATTATCAAAAGTCGATACAAACGGAACTATCTTATTAGACCGCAAGCTTGGCGAGCTAATCAACGGCGGCTGCTGGGGTTCCTGCCACGCCGACAGGCTCGGCACCGTTTCCAACCGGCCGTTTACGTCCTAACCAATATGGAACCAATGTAACCAAAAGGCTTAAAACGGTCGTTGCGGCAGCAAGTCGCATCACCCGCCAGGCCGCCAGAACGTAACTCCCACGTTGGGGATCGTAGCTGAAACACCACATGATGAATTGGTCAACTGGTGACCCGATTTTGCCGTTCCCTGCGTCCAATAGGGCCAGTTTGGTCTGTTCGACAGGGAAGGCAACGTCGAGCGAATACCGCGAAATCACCCCTTCCGGCGAAATAAAAGCGAGCATGGCCGGGTGGTAATATTCGCCGGATTTGGGGTCATAGGTGTATCGAAAACCTACCGCATCGGCTAACCGGCTGATAACGCTTTCCCGAGCGGTACAGAAAGTCCAACCGAGTTCGGAGCCGGGCTGTTGTCCGAGTAACTCCAGGTACTTCGCCTTCGTCTGCCGGATCCTCTCAGTCGCTTCCTTGGGGTCGATACTAACCGTCAAAATCTGGAAATCAGTCCCGATTCGCAAATCGAGTTGGTTGAGGGTTTGCACCAATGCGTTGAGCTGTACGTTGCAAAGGACCGGGCAATTGCTGTAATTCAGCGTCAAAAGCACCGGGCGCCGACCGTCGAAAAAGAAACCCGACTTCACCGGCTCACCCCGGGAGTCGATCAAATCCAGGTCAAAAGGGATCGAGCCGCCCAACTTTTGCTCGACGGTGACATTTTCTACCTGCTTCGGGACAGCGTTGTTGAGTTGCCCAAGAGCTGTTCCCCAGGGTAATGAAACTAAAACAACAAGAACGATCCCCCGAAGGAGGGGGTGAATGAGGGACGGCAGTTGGGTCGGATTATGGTCCAAAGTCGGAATCGGCTTAGGTGCCTTCACTCTTTTCAGCAGGGTTGGACGCCGTCGCTGCTTGCCGAACGGCCTTCTTGATCGCTTCTTCGATCGGAATTTGGAAACGACCATCTTCTTCGTTGACTCCAAACCGACTGATCGACTCGGTTTGGCTCGCTAGGGCTTCAGCCGCTTCACTCACGGCCGGCGTCATCGATTTCGTCTTGCTAACGTAATTGTACATCCCGAAGTATATTACTTGAACCGCCAAAACGGTGACGATCGTAACTGCGATCGAAATCAAACTAACCGCCGTGATGCGGCCGATCGGTAGGTCGTCGTATTGTGCCATGTTTTAAAGTTCGATTCTTGCGAACGTTGAATGCTAGTGGGTGATGATCAATGACGGGGCGAAGGGAGTCGTTAGCTTTACATACCGGCCAGTCAGCGCCCTGGGTTAAAACGTTGCTTAAATGTTTTCGAACGCTAACGATTCAGGTAAGCGAGGATCGCGGACCGCAAGGACTTTGACCTGCTTGCAACTGGTGAACCACAACAGGCCACCCAGGTAAAGCCCGACCATCCCTAATCCCATCAGTAGCGAGGTGACGACCCCACCCGCTCCCCCGAAGGTCAACGAACTCTGGGGCATGACGATCCAATAGATCTCTACAAAGTGAACCACCAGAAGGTAGATCGCCCATGCGAAAACGAGCTGAGGCCGTCGACGGATGTGCCGCGACAACAAGCCGAGGAAGGGGAAAAGCCAGTGGAAAAAGATCAATGCGTACGACAACGGTTCCCATGAGCCTTTCAGTCGGGTGTAGAACCATTCGGTTTCTTCGGGAATATTCGCATACCAAATCAGCACGAATTGACTGAAAGCGATGTATGTCCAGAAAGTCACGAAGCCGAACATCAATTTGCCGAGGTCGTGATAATGCTCTACCGTAACCTCGTCACGGATCGCTCCCTTGGACTGGAGCAAGTAAGTCGTCGCGGCGATGGCGGCGTGAGCTGAAAGGATGCTCCCAGCGAAGAAGTAGACGCCGAACATGGTGCTGAACCACATCGGCGCCAGGCTCATCAGCCAATCGAAAGCGGCGAAGCTCGTTACCAATGCGAAAATGATTACCGCGGGTCCGCTGCGGGCCTGCATTTTCTCGGTCAAACCGACATCCCCAGATTCGTCCTGGGAACGGCTGGAGCGAAAGTAGAAAATAGCCAGCGAGGACAATAGAGCGAGATAAATCAAAGAACGAACCGTGAACCATCCGCTGTTCAGGTAGCGGATCTTCGATTCCCATGTTTCAGCCGGGACCCCGTGAGATTCGCCCCAACCGGCGTTGCTCCAGGGGTAGAGCACCCCCGATGGGCTCCACGCCGCAAGAACGATCGGCAGAAAAAGTAAACCGAGAGCCGGAATAGCGATCATGAAGATCTCGGCGATCCTTCTGACCACGACACTCCAACCGGCACGGCATAAATGCTGGATCAAAACAAAAAAGAGACATCCCAAAGAGATCGAGAAGCAATAAATCAACGCGACCAAATAGGCCGACATCGTAAAGCCCCACCTCTGGGACGACTCGCCTTGAATCATCAAGGATCCGCCAAAGAAGCCGGCAAGCAACATCGCCCCGCCGGCAACCGCCAGCGGCTTGGCTAGCCCTGCTAACGCTCCAGGCAAATGAAAGGAGGGGTCATCTGTCGGTTTCGGGTGATGATGGGTGTGCTCGGCCATACGTCGCTATCAGATTACGCTGGAAAGTGGTGCTGCGGGCTGGCGGACGGATCTGCCAATGGTGAGTACTGTACTTGTTTTTGTGTCGAATCGATTTCGGTCGTTCGGCGGATGCCGAATGGGTCACTTGGTCGCTTTAGCGTCCTCTTCTGCCTTCTTTTTGGCAGCTTCTTCTGCCTTCTTTCGTTCAGCTTCCGCCGTGGCCGCAAGCTTTGCCTCGATTTCGCCCTTGAGCTTATTCAGCTCATCGCGACGATCGGCCGGAATGTCCTCAATCGCGGCATTCTGACTCGCTTGCAAAGCTCGCACGTAGGCGACGATTGCCCAGCGGTCACGGGCCTTAATCTGCGAGGCGTAACCCGGCATTTTTCGAATCCCGTTGCTGATCGTGCTGAACAACTTCCCGTCGGGGTAAGCTTCAGAATAAATAGTCTCTTGGTGTAGAGACGAAGGCTGCACCCAAGCAGATGCCAGGATCTTT
>JBEIRZ010000416.1:0-3893 GCA_040375695.1 Planctomycetaceae bacterium | reverse complement strand
CCGACCGAGGTGTCGGGGGGCCCAGGCTGTCGTGAACGAGCCGCAGCCGCAGGGGAACTCTCGATACCGAACGGACATCAGGACCGTACCGATGACGCGTATCCGATCGAAGCGATGGGCTAACGGCCGTTCGGCACTCGCCGTCGCGTTGGCCTCATTGATCGGATCGACATCGGTCGCGAAGGACGCCGAGTTGGATCAGCCGATCGGGACGGTCGCTTGGGACGGGGCGACGCAGTACAACGAGTATGGGGACCCATTTACCCCTGCCGACCCGTCGATTCTCCGGCCGGAATGTCTTGAGCAGCAGGTTTGTTGCGTCCGTCCCTGGTGGGCTCATCGCAGCGGGGTCTTCGCCGAGTTCTTGTTGCTGCGTCCAGGGAGCACCGACTTCATCTATGCCGTCGAGCAGACCGACCCTGACCCTGGTGTCGCGTCCCCGACGGGCCCGGTCGGGATCGTGGCGATCCCTGAACAGCCTGGCTTTAGGACCGGGTTGACGCTCGCCTCGTCCGATTGCAGCAGCTTGATGCTCGCCTATGCCCACTGGGAAGGGGATGTCTTGTCATCCATTGATGCGAACTTTCCGAACGTCCTCGATTCACAAGTCATTCACCCCAGCGTCGCGACTTCGGGCGCGGCGTCGTTGTCCGCAACGAGTTATCAGCGAATCGGTTTCCAAACGGCCGACATCGCCTACCGCCACCTCTGGCGGGCCTCGAACACCACGGCGCTCCATTGGCTGACCGGCGTTCGTTACGGCAACATCGAACAACGCAGCAGCACCGATCAGACCATCCAGGTCGCGACCGGTTTGACAAATGTTTCGACCGACATCGACTTCGACGGCTTCGGGATCACTGGCGGGTTAGACTTCGAGCGCTACCATTGCCGCTCGGGCTTCTCGGTCTATGGCCGGAGCATGTTGAGCCTGTTGGCCGGCGAATGGGCTGCCGATTTTTCGCAGACCAACCAACTCGGTGGTGGCGTGATCGCCAACAGCATCGAAGATTTCCGCATCACCCCGGTGGGGGAAGCGGAGTTCGGGTTGCGATACACCTGCCTGAACGGTTGCTTGCGACTGCACGGCGGGCTGTTGATCACCGGTTGGTATGACGCGATGACGACGCGTTCTTACATCGCCGGTGTTCGCAGCGGTCAGTTCCAGGACATCAGCGAGACGATGACCTTCTCCGGTTTGACGACCGGCGTCGGCTGGTATTTCTAAAACCCGCCGTCTCGGGTCGCCGCGACATCCGAATCGGCAATTCCGCTCCTTCCACCGACGACTAGGCCCCGCTGGCGCTTCTGTTTCGTCACCGTCGCACACGTTTACGTCTTGGCCAAAGGCTCGCCGCAAATCCCCACCAGCGGCAGGCATCGGCAGTGATGACGCCTCAGGGCGTGCATACGCACCATGTGCGATTGAGTCAAATCGCTTTTAGCTGCTGCACACGTTTGCGACGTGATCCGACGCGCGCGACCTGATCGGACATTTGCGAAACACCCGTTTCATGACTCCGTGATTGGAGCGAAGCGTTGTGGTTTTGCGAAAGTTGAACTATTCTGCCAGTGGGGTGTGTGGGGTGAGCGGTTGAGCCCTTTGCGGGGAATATGGCGCTTCGCACCGAACGACCTTTTACTCTGGGAACGTCCCGATGGCGATGCGATTTTTGAGCGGGCGACACATCGGCTCGCGCGGTCAGCGGCTGACCAACCGCAAACGGCTCTCGGTCCCGCGCCGACGGTTGGGGTCGATCGAATGCCTCGAAGATCGTTTGTTGTTCGCCGTGGTGTGGGTCAATCGGGGCTCGGCCGTTGACGACTCGGATAATTTCGCCGCGCTCTATGGCGCGAACCAAGCAGTCGCTCGCCAGATCGTCGATCAGGCGATCAATGATTGGAGCGAGGTCATCCGCGATTTCGATTACGATCGCGATAACGACCCGACGACCAACAACACGTTCCGATTGATCCTCTTCGCCGACAACGTCGTGAGCGGTGATTTTGGGGAAACGATCAACATCGGGATCAACGGCTTTGGCCAGCCGACTTCGGCCATCGTGTATATGGGATCGGGCGGCACCGACGGTTGGTTTTTTGACCCGTCTCCCGCGAATCACAACGAGTTCACCCATATCGTCAACCCGTTCCAGGCGAGCTCCACTCAGCCGGGTAATGATTTTTACCGATCGATTTTGCACCAGATCGGTCATGCGGTCGGCATCGCGACTCAACCCGGCTTGGCCCTGACCGACCGCCTAACCCCTCCAACCTTTTCCGGGACCGACCAGGTCAACCCGGCGCCGCTGTTCGTCTTCCGAAACCTCAGCGGCCAGTTTGGGGTGTCAGTGACAATGACCGAATACGACGGGGGGAACATCTATGAAGGGCCGGTCGACCCGGCTTTTAACAGAGCGCCGATTCACCCCAACGATCTGATGAACGATGACCGCACCATCTCCCCGCCCGCGACACGGCAACTGATCAGCGATCTCGATGCCATGCTCCTCGCCGATGCCTATGGCTATCAGGTCACCCTCCCGTCAGCGCTTAACGTCTTCATCGAGCGCGACGCTCTCGATTTCAATGACATCTTGCAACAGGCGACCGTTCTCGGTTCCGAAGATCGCATCACCCTTCGCGACCTGAGCATCTTCCCAGCAGGTGACATCGACCTCTTCCGATGGACCGCGGCCCACACCGGAAAATTGATCGTCAACAGCTTTTTCGAAAATTCCTTCGGCAATGACCTGCAGCTCCTCATCCGCGATCGCAACAACAACGTCATCGCCAGCTCGCTCAGTGCTGACAACGACGAAGCGGTCGTGATCCCCGTCATCTCGCAAGAGACGTATTACATCGAAATCGCAGGGGCGACGCCCACCGACATCAACAATTACTCGCTCGAGATCGAAAATTTCGCCGCCCCTGTTCCGGCATCGATCCTGCTTGACCCCGACAGCGACAGCGGCCGGTCGGACCTCGACGCGGTCACCTATGACACCACCCCACGTTTCTTGATCGAATCGGACCTGCTCCTCTTTGCCGACTCGAATCGTGACGGTTCGGTCACCCCCAGCGACATCGAGCCGCGGGTCTTGACCCCCGCCGAGGCCGCCGCGGGGAACGTCGCCGGGCTGGCGGTCGAGGTCTTCGTGACCAATGCCCAAACCGGCGCCGTGACGCGTGGCTTTGCCAACCCGCTCCCAAGCACCACGACCCCGTACCTGTTCGAATTCGTCGTCCCCGATCCCGCTGCGCTCGCCGAAGGAAAATACCTCGTCACCGCCGCCACCGTCGTTGTCGATAATCAAGTGCCCCATCAACGCGGGCGGACGGTCAAATCCGAAGCCTTCCTGATGACGGTCGATGTTACCGCCCCAGCGACGCAGGCGATCGACATGATCGCCGAGAGCGACACCGGGACGTCGCCGATCGATGACGTCACCTCGATCACGACCCCCACCTTTGCCGGCACCGCCCCCGCGAATGCGTTGCTGCGTTTGTATGCCAACGGCAGCCTCGTCGGGACGGCGATGGTCGGCTCCGACGCGTCCGATGGGATTATCGGAAACGGCTTGGGGAGCTGGGGTGTGACGAGCGAGGCGCTCAAGAACGGCATCCACACGATGACTTATACCCTCGAGGACCTCGCGGGGAATCTGAGCGTCCCTAGCGTTCCGCTGTTGATCGAAATCGATACCGTCGCCCCGAACACGCCGTACCTCGATCTCGTCTCGGCCGATGACAGCGGCCGCAGCGACGAGGACAACGTCACCAACGTCAACACGCTGCTGCTCTCGGCCGCGACCCATGACGCCGGCCCGGTCCCACCGCACCTGCTCGACCCCAACCTGATCTTCCGCATCTATGCCCGCCAACCTCAAGGG
>JBEIRZ010000234.1:0-6931 GCA_040375695.1 Planctomycetaceae bacterium | reverse complement strand
GTCGCAATTGTCCCCGAACTGGAGAATTCGACTTCGGTCCCGCCTGGCCTCAATGGAAGCGTCGACAACGCCCAGTTCATTGGAGACTTGGCGGATAATATGCTAGCCGGCGACGAACGGCTTCGACTCGGTTTCGAGGTCCACGGCTTCCTAGGTGGTATCAATGACGTCGATACTTACAGTTTCCGAGGGGCTGCCGGTACTGCCATTTGGCTGGACCTTGATAAATCAAGTATCGGCCTTGACAGTGTTATCGAAGTCCTTGATTCGTCAGGGAACGTTTTGGCCCGGTCCGATAATAGCTTCGATGAAGCCGAAGACCCTTCGCTCCTCGAAATCGGTTCGTCATCCCTTCGGGACAAGACGGGACCGCTTCGCCAATTCGATGGTGGCTTCCAGCCCAACGGGGTCTTCGGGCTCTATCGAGATTTCGGGTCGACGAACACCCGCGACGCTGGTTTGAGCATCGTTTTGCCGGGCCCCGCCGGTACCCGAAGCGTCTATTATCTCCGGGTCAGAAGCGCATCGGTTAATCCCGCGGACGCCTCCGGTGGTCTTAGCCAGGGGGGGTACACCCTGCAAGTCCGTCTCCAGGAAGCCCAAGAGTTCCCCGGCAGCACCGTCCAATTCGCTGATATTCGGTATGCCAATCACGGAATCCGCATGCGTGGCCTTCCAGCGGAATCGCCACTGACCGGAGAGATCCTCGAAGTCGAGTCGGGAGTGGCGAACAACGACACCCTAGTGGGTGGGGCTACCCCAATGGATCGCCCTCAGTATGTCGGCAACTTGGCCTCAACAAGCGGCGGAGCGATCGGTATCGCCGGATCCCTATCCGGTTTTGGGGACGTCGACTTCTACCAGATGGACGTGGCTTTCGCCGGTTCAGGCCTAGGAAGCTTGCAACGATCCGCAGTCTTCGACATCGATTATGCGGACGGATTCAGCAGGCCTGATACGAACATCAGTGTGTTCTACTCAGCGACCGGCTCGGCCGCGAACGCCCAACTCGTCTTGTTCGGTTCATCCAGTAACATCGCAGAGGATCGGACAAGCCCCCTTGGACCGAAAGTCGGCGAAATACTATCGAGAGGCTCCGTTGCCAACGGCGATCCGTTTGTCGGCCCCATCAGTCTGCCCCAGGGCTCTTACTTCATCGCGGTTACGTCGGGGGGGCAAGTCCCTGCGGAATTATCGAACCCACAGGTGCGTCGCGAACCGCTCGATTCTGTCCTCCGAATCTTTGACGACCGCGTCGGTTCGATTGGTGGCTCGACAGCCCAACCCCCGCGAGAAGGTGCTTTTGCGGGAACATTGGGGCCAGGGTGGTCGATCACGACGCAGAGGGGCGGTGATTCGGGACACCAAATCTCATCGACGTTCAACGGAAGCCGAAACCCCGGGTTTGGCGGAACGAACCGGTCCTATCGGTTTGACCGTAGCCAAACCGCAGGATCGTTGGGTTCGGTACCGTTCGGATTGGGGGGCTATTCGTCCGCAGACCTGCCGAGGCTTTATTTCGACTACTTCTACGACCCGGCAGCCGGGGATTTGGTTACTTTACGCGCGACGAGCGACCAGAACCCTGGTGGCGTTAACCTACCTCTGAATCTTACGCCAACCACTGGCGGAAGCTGGCTTCAACAAATTATCGCACTGGATTCGTTGGCAGGGCAGACCGGGATCAGGCTGAGCTTCAATTATACAACAACCGCCGGTGGCTCCGCAGAAGGCCTTTACATCGACAACATTGTGGTCGGATTTGCCGAGCGTGGCGAAATGATCTCTGGTTCGACTGTGGGAGTAGCGGACTTCAGCGGCTTTGCAGGAGCCCAACAGGGCGAGTATCAACTCGAAGCACGTCCGGCAGTCGAATACGGCACACCGACGACAAGCGGTTTGACACTGATTCAGACCTTCGACACGAACGACCGCTTAGCGCGGCAAGTAACTCTTGTGGCCCCCTCCGGAAGCCAGTTGCAGAGCGGCGACCGATTCTCGATCAGCGACGGCGGATTCAAGGCCGTATTCGAATTCAATACTACTGCCGGCTTTACACCAGGAGTCACACGGATCCTCTTTTCGCCGACTGATACCGCGACCCAAATCGCTCAGAAATTGGTCAGCGCGATCAATAGCCCGGTTGTGCAGAGCAACTTGAAGGTTGTGGCCTCGCCGTCATCCAGCAACAGTTCGCCAACAGCGACCGATCCACGGGTCAACCTCACCGGCACCGCACTGGGTGATTTTGAACTGGTCGGAAGCGTTGCTAATGCCCCATCCACTATCAGCGGTTCCAACCGGCCGGGAGGTGGGCGAGACATCCGGATCCCTGCGATTAGCAAAGACGCATTCGGCGATGCGAACTTCACCCGAACCCAGGGTCAGGTCATTATTGAAAGCAATCGGGTCAGTCATTCCAACGGAGTCGGGATATGGTCTGAGTTGCCACCTCGACTGACCGACCCCCGTGACATCTCGACAGGATTTGGCAACATCCCTCCCCTTGGGAACACAGGTAGTGGTGTCCCGATCAACCTGCCGACTCTGAATGACTCCGTCCTAGGCGGAATCGTTCCTGGAGTGGTGATCGAAAACAACATCGTCGATCAGTCTCGATACGCCGGTATAAAAATAGACGGCCAAACTACCCCATTGGTGGTCGGGTTCCTGACCCAGACTCCAAGGATCGCTGATGGCGCCGTGATGGTGCTTGATGCGGCAGGAACGCGTGTCGTTTTCGAATTTGACGATATCGGCGGTAACACGACGGCCGAAGCGGGTAGCGGTGTGGTCGGTGGCGACGGTTTCATTGATGGTCACGTTCCGATCTATTACCGCAAAAGACCCGCGGCTAGCGAGGACAGCGGCGCCTACCCAGCGGGGGGCAGGGTCCGCGTCAGCAGTAATCAGGAATTGATCGTCGCTATGGCCCAGGCGATCAACGGCAGCATCCTCGTTACGAACGGGCTCGCAGGCTTGGTCCGTGCGACGGTTGGTCCATCGATACTTCCCGCTGGTGGGGGAGGTGGCGGCGGTGGTGGCGGTCCCGTAACCCCCGAGTACGCGTTATACATCGAAGGAGCATCAGATGTCTTCTTCAGCAACTTTTTTGCGAAAGGAGGCGGTTCCGTTCCCACGGTGACACTTGCACCTGTTCCTGAAGCCCCTCAACCTTTCGCAAGGATCATTAATAATACGATCTATGGTGACGACGGGACCGAGTCGCAGAATCCCGTTTTGGCGACCAGGGAGTCAAACGATCGGATCATCGATGCGGTCGACACTAAAGTTGGAACCGCCCACGGAGGACCCTACGTGACGCAGGGTCGGATCGGTGATAACACCGACCCGCTCTCTCCCGATCGCGACGTCGACCTCTTTAAAGTAGAACTGGATGCTGGTGATCGAATCGTTGTGGATGTCGATACGGTCAGCGCCGGACCGACGACCGCCTTGCGGTTATTCGATTCCAGTGGGGTAGCGTTGACTTTCCGGACCGGCGGTAACGCCACTTCGACGGTGAGCACTCCAGGCCCCGTTCCCACGCACCTCAATCCGGGCGTATCGGCATTTAACCCGGTCGCTGACCCTGGCAACTCCAGAGACGGCTTCATCGATTTCACGGCCACGAAGAAGGGAACCTACTACGTCGGCGTCAGTAGCGCGGGAAATGACGGCTACGATCCGGTGAGCCTTGCAGGTCGCAAAGCAGCCACGGGAGGCACCGGGGCTTACTCACTGAGCATTGATGTCTACAATCCGAGAAGTTTCGTACTTTCGGTCGACAACGGCGGCGGCAGCACCCGTGCAGGTGCCCTCGTAGGGACGACATTCGCGATCACACAGATCCCAGACTACGTCCCGGCAGGCGGTTTCTCGGGCGTGGTACCGTTCGGTAACCGGGTAACGTTTGAGTTCAGCGCCAATAACGGCTCTCTTGTACTGCCCAACGGCAATATCAATGTCCCCTTACGCACTGACACGAACGATGGCGGTTATCGTGTCCCAGACATCATGCGAGCGATCGCAGATGCGATCGACCGCGTCGTCGGTGTGCCGGCGCTGCCAAACCACAGCGGCGGCAACGGGCCCGGTGGTAGGAGTGGCCCGGTTCCTCGGGTTTCCGCGATCGCGCTGGGTGGTATCGATGGTGACAACGGTGCCATCCCGAAAACATTCATGTCAGACTACACGACCGGCTTCGGGCACAACCGACTCGAAAACCTGTCCTCAAGCGTGCCAACTGCCAACGGATGGAGCGACGGGGCGGGGACGAGCGAACTGTATGCCTACATCAAAAATGCGGCCAGGATCGAAGTCAGTCCGGCCGCCCGTGCCGCTGGTTTAAGGCTGACTCCCGATGGGGCAACGCCGAATTACGCGACGCAAGCCGACCAATTGCTCGCCGAAAACGGCGTGCTGATTACGCAAGGCGCCAGCCCGACACTCATGAATAATGTTTTCATGAACTTGCACCAGAGCGTGGTAGTCGAAGAGACCGCTGCAGGTGGCTTTGGCGCGAACGCCCAAGTCGATGACTTCTACAAGCAGATGGCTGTGGTCGTCACGGGCAACGCTTTCCAGTGGGACGAGTCCCGTAACTCGCTCATCAGGGCCGAAGTCGACACCCCCGGAACCGGAAACCCCGGCCTCTCAACCGATGCATTTAACGGCCCCAGCAACGTCAATGGCGGCAACTCCGACTTCAATTTCATCGCCCAAGTCGGTGCCCGTCTGGTGGAAAATGCCGCTGGAGGTCGTTTCCGCCCATCCGTAGGCGCGACGATCATCGATAGCGCGGTCAACTCCCTGGCGGAAAGAGATACGGTCGCGGCACTGAAACAATCTGTTGGCATCCCGATTAGCAACATTTTGGCCCCCGACCGGGACCAGAGCGGGCAATTGCGAGCCGACGACCCAGAGGTCGCTTCCCCAGGAGGCCTTGGCTCGAACGTATTCAAGGATCGCGGGGCACTCGATCGTGCCGACTTCGTAGGCCCGACAGCGACCCTCGAGTTCGCCCGGGACAATGACGCTGCCGGTGTTGACTCCGACCCGGCCGAAAGCTTCCTCAGACTTAATAGCGGTATTTATGACGAATTCAGGATCCTGCTTCAGGATTTAGGAGACTCGTCAGACCCGTTCGTTGGCACCGGAATCGATCACAACACCGTCGTCGTTCCATCGATCGCTGGGCTCCGGGAACCCGGCGCAAACTTTGCGGTCTTCGAAGGGGACCGGCTTTTGACCGAGGGGATCGATTACACCTTTAGTTACGATGCTACCAGCGGCGTGGTAACGCTGCGGCCACTGGCCGGGATATGGCGTAGCGATCGCGCCTACCGGATCTCGATCAATAACCAAGACCGCATTGTCGGCCTCGCACCCTCAGCCGGTGCGATTTCCGACGGCGATTCCTTCGTGGTCGTCGATTCGAACGGTGGACGCGTTACCTACGAGTTCGAATCCGGATACGAGCTGCGGGTCCCTGAGGCACTCCAATTCACCGTTCCGTCAATAGGAACCGGAACCGGAGGCATTACCGACGGCACGCGGTTTAGCATCAGTGGTGTGAGCGGTAATCTCGTCTTTTTCGAATTCGACCGCGATGGGGTCACCCTTCCCGGAAGCCAGGTGATTCGATTCAACTCCGGCGACTCGCCCTCAGCGATCGCATCCGCCGCGGCTGCCGTGATCGGGCAAGCTACGGCCAACGGCCTGATTGACGTGACACCCGTAGTCAATGGTGCTCGGGTCATCCTCGGTTCCGAAGCCGGAACCTTGTTGGATATCAGCCGCACAGCCCTAATCGCTGCCTCGCGAACTTTAGCGCTTTCGGTACCCAACGTCGGTGCGGGCCCTGGGGGCGTCCTGGATGGGGATATCTTGACGCTCAGTGATGGCAATAACACCGTGCAATTCGAATTCGATTCCAACGGTACCGTCAGCGGTGTAAATACGCCAATCCGGATTGGTGCGGTGGCACCTGCAGATTCCGTCCGGGCGGCAATCCTGTTGGCGATCGACAACTCTCCACTGAGGATCGATCCGATCCAGATCGGTGATCTGATCTTCCTCGACCTTCCGCCTGACGGTTCCGCGGTCGTCCCTAGAGGCCAACTTGGTGTCGTTGGCATCAGTCGAACCCCACGAGACGGAGAGACGGTTACATTCACACCCACCACCGGCAATCCGGTGACACTCGTTTTGGATCGTACCGACCAGAACTTGACGCTGCCCGCGGGTTCGACCAGGGTTGAGTTCACGCGGGCGACAAGCGGGGATCAGCTCGCGGAAGCAATCGCCGCAGCAATCCGCTCTCAATCGATAGCCGGCGTTGATCCTACCCAGGTTTTGGCCAATCCTGGAGGACAGGTGGCTATCGGCGGACAGTCGGGACTGATGGTCTCAAGTCAGAGCGGTTCTTCGCTCGAATTGTCCGGGCAACCTGGTGTGACGGAATCGAGCCTGTTAACGATTTTTGGCGACCTCCTGTTGCAACTCCCGATCGTTGGCGGCAACGGGATCCCTGACGACAGCCAATTCCAGCTCACATCCGGAACCAGCACAGTAGTCTTCCAATACAATCGGGTTTTGACTGGTGCGACAAACCCGCTGGCAGTCCAAATCCCGTACCAAATTTTCGACGACGTCGATACCGTTGCCCAAGCGACTATTCAAGCTATCAACGCTTCTGGCCTCGGTATCACCGCAACGAATTTGGGGGGAGGTAGAATCTCGCTCGGGGAGATCCGAGACGATCAGTTCGGTTTCCCGAGTCCGACCTTCCCTGGCGGTACGGTCATCAACGCACCGTTGACGCCGCGACGAGGGATTGTCAGTGATGGCGAGCAGATCGTTATCACCCAAGGAACACAAACGCTCCGATTGGAAATGCAACTGTCGAAAAGGTAGGAGTGAAGCTCTT
>JBEIRZ010000228.1:0-7070 GCA_040375695.1 Planctomycetaceae bacterium | reverse complement strand
GGTCGGCAGGAAATGTATCATAACCGATCCGGGCCGGTTTCTGGCAATCCGAACGCCCCTTGGCGAAAAATTTCTTGGGAAGGCGTTTCGGATCGCCCGGATCGGAAAGCCCTGCGGTCTCGAGGAAAGCCCTGCGGTCGCGAGGAAAGCCCTGCGGTCGCGAGGAAAGCCCTGCGGTCGCGAAAGGGGCCGCAAAAGGGATGCGGGTTGGCGGGGCGAACCCTTGGAGCGTCGCTGTGGGTCGGATAACCTGCTGCGGGCCGGAAACCGGGACCGGCCATGAAGAAACCTCCGTGATAGCTGCCGATGAACGCGACACCGATCCGATTGGCGACCCGCAAGAGCCCGTTGGCGTTGTGGCAGGCGACTTGGGTTGCCGACCAATTGAACGCGATGGGGCATCCTTGCGAGCTGGTGCCGCTGGTCAGCCAAGGCGACAACGACTTGCGGCCGATCACCGCCGACAGCGGCGTGGGGCTGTTCACCAAACGGATCCAACAGGCGCTGCTGGATGGGGAAGCGGACGTTGCGGTGCACAGTTTGAAGGATCTGCCGACCGAGGGTCCGGCGGAGCTGATGTTGGCCGCGGTGACGCAGCGCGAGGTTGTCGAGGACCGGCTGATCACCCGCGAAGGGATTTCGCTGGAAGCGTTGCCGCGAGGGGCGGTGGTCGGGACGAGCAGTCGCAGGCGGGCCGCGCAGCTTTTGTTTCGTCGACGCGACCTCGATATCCGCCCGATCCGCGGGAATGTGCAGACGCGGATCGACCAAGTGACCCGGGGTGATTTCGATGCCACCATCCTCGCTTCGGCGGGGCTGCATCGGCTGGGGTTGGAAGGGGAGATCCGGTCGGTGGTCTTGGCGCTCGAGACGATGTTGCCGGCACCTGGGCAAGCGGCGCTGGGGATCGAGACGCGTCGCGACGATGCGAAAGCGATCGCCGCGGTCAGCAAGCTGGAGCATCGCGCGACCCGCGCGGCGGTGACCGCCGAAAGGTCGCTGTTGCGGGCGCTCAGCGGCGGGTGCCTGGCCCCGATCGCGGCGTTTGGGAGCGTCGATGGGGAGTCGTTGCGGTTGATCGCCACGGTGATCGCGCCCGACGCGTCGCTAAAGCTGTTGGTCGAGGTCGAGGGGAATGCGGACGAGCCGAAAGGGTTGGGACGCCAGGCGGCAAGCAGTCTGCTGGCGCTAGGGGCCGAAGCGATCATCAGCGCCGCGCGGTGATCGGTTTTTAGATCGCGTATCGACGCCGCGTGATGAGCTTGCTGATATCCCAGATTCGTTTTGGGGAGGTGGCAAGGCTGGCGGTGGGGATCGATGCACGAGCGTCGGGTCGGTCGGCTGAATCGGGTGAAAACTTGAGCGGATCCGAGCCGAATTTTCCCGATTCGTTTCGATTTTTTGTTTTCTGTTCGTTTTCTGAGCGTGCGGCTCCTCTTGATTGGGCCACGGGTGGGCCACGGGTGGGAATCGGGGGCAATTTATTTTTCTACGACATCGATTTCGGCTTTCATGGTCTGGTTGTGACGATTGTGACGATAAGGGAGGGTGTAACGAAGCGTCGAGCGTTAGGAGGCGAGCGTGAAGGCGGGGCGGCGAGATAACGGCTGGCTGGTGGTTGTGGTCGTGATCGGCCGGTTGATCATGTCTGCCGGATCAGGGGCTTCGACGGCATTGGGGCAAGCGGTTTGGTCCGAACCGGTGATCGAAGCGGCCCCCTTTGTGGAAGGGAACGCGATCATCGAGGGGGACGACGTAGGCGTGGCCGACGAGCCGCTTGATTTGGGGGCGCGGTTGGACGCGATCGAAAGGCGGCTCGACGACGCTGACGTGGCGAAGAAGAAGGAATCAACCAAGCCCAAGTTACCGAGCGTGACGGTGAGCGGCGTCTTTCAGGCCGATGCCGTTTGGTTCGACCAGGACGCGGCGTCGTTGGAGCAATTCGGATACATCGAAAACGGCGCGGACATTCGGCGGGCGCGGTTGGGGGCGCGGTCCAAGGTGACGGAGACGACCAACGCGTTCATCCAAATGGAATTCGGTTTTTACGGCAGGCCGACCTTTGCCGACTGCTGGGTCGAGCAGACCGAATTGCCGCTGCTTGGGAACGTGAGGGTCGGTCAGTGGAAGCAACCGTTCAGTTTGGAAACGGTGAACAGTTTTCGGTACACGACCTTCATGGAACGGGCCTCGATTTTTCAAGCTTTCGTCCCGTTTCGTAGGTTGGGCATCGGCTTTTATGACAATTCGGATGATTTGAACACGACATGGGCTTGGTCATATTTCCGAACGGGGCAGGACCAGTTTGGGAATTCGCTGAGCAGCGATGGCGGGAACGGTTTTGCCGGGCGTTTGACGCAGCTCCTTTGGTATGGCGGCGGCGCGGGGAGCGAGTACATGCATGTGGGTGGGGCGTATTACTTCAACGCGCCCCCGCGTGGGATCACGCGATTCCGATCGATCCCAGAAATTTATGTTGGCGAGGCAGGACCGGGGTTGGTTGGGACGTCGGGGCAAGCGGTGCCGGGGGCTGCGAACGGGACGCCCTTTTTTGTCGACACCGGATTGATGTTCCGCGTCCACGACGTGCAGACCTTCGGGTTCGAAACGCTGCTGGTGCATGGGCCGCTGTCGTTTCAGGCGGAGGCGATGGCGGCGAGCGTTGATCAGGTCGGTCAACGTTCGTTGTTTCATGGCAATTATTCGCAGGTCGGATATTTTTTGACCGGTGAGCATCGGCCGTATGACCGCAAGGCGGCGGTGGTCGATCGGATCATCCCGAACCAGAGCTTCGGAAAAGGTGGGGCTGGGGCGTGGGAAGTCGCGGCGCGATTTTCTCATATCGATTTGACCGATGACGCGATCATTGGGGGCCGGATGGACAACCTCACCTTTGGCGTCAATTGGTTTATCAACCCCTATGTGAAATGGGAATTCAATTACGTCCGTTCGTGGAACGATGGCCGAGACCACCATCCGGTGCTGAGTGATGTCTACGCGTCGAGCGACATCAACGCCTTTGGGACCCGTGTCCAAGCCGACTTTTGAGTGTGGCGTTAGCATCGAAGGTTAGCCCGGTGTGACCGTCGATCTGAAATCGGTTTCGGGTCATCCCTGACAACGGATTTGCAAACGTCGACCGGTTGTCAGGTGGTAGCTGATCGTCCGGTGATTTTGGGGGTGATTGGCTGATGGGCTGATGCGATATCAGGACGCGTGATGAACTGTCATGCCGGTTGTAGTGGTTACCGAAACTTGTCGAGATTCGTTGGCTGCATCGATTGGGGTGGCTAGACGTTTTGGGTGTCCTGCGAATCTTGTGATTGTCACGAGATTTGCGGCGTCTTTTTTTGCATCGATTGATACGGAAAACGCAAATCCCAGCGGTGGCATCCGAAAATCTTGTTGTCGATGGATGACGCCGGTCGTCGAGATTGCTCGCAAAAAGGGGTGTGCGGCTCGATCAGAAACGCGAGCGAGATCGAGATCGGATGTTGACATTCGGAGCGCGGCGGTAATAAAACGGGTCGCTGGAGATTCAACAGGTTGGGTTTGGCCTGGTGGCGTCGAGAGACGTTCGGTTCGGCCCTTCCATCGCGTCCATCGAGCCGTCTTATGAATCGACTTTCTTTTCTCGGCCAGACATCCCAAACCGGATCGACACCCGACGAAGCATCGGGGGGGGCAGCATCGGGGGGGGATGGAACAGGTGGGCCTGAGAGGGGACGCGGGGGTTTTGCCCCGTTCCCGGCGGAAGTTGCGGGGATGGTCCGGCCGCTGCGTTTTGTTCTGCCGGTCGGTTACGAGCGAAATTATCGATACCCGCTTCTGATTTGGCTGCACAGCGACGGGTTCAACGAGAATCAAGTCTCGGACGTGATGCCTCACATCAGCCCGCAGAATTACATCGGCGTGGGGATTCGCGGGTCGCGTTCCATTGACCCTGCGGGGCATCGTTTTGATTGGGCGACATCGCCGGCGGCGATCGTCCGTTGTGAGGAAGCGGTTTGGCAAGCGATCGACCAGGCGGTCGAGCGGTATTCGATCCATCCCGAGCGGATTTTTATCGCCGGTTATGCGGAAGGCGGGATGATGGCGACGCGTGCTGCGCTTTCACACCCCGAGTCGTTTGCCGGATGCATCTCGATCGGCGGGCGGTTCCCGACCGGTGGCGGGGTGCTGAGCAACCTGCATGCGGCGCGATCGTTGCCGCAGATGTGGGCGGTCGGTCGAGACAACCCGAATATCGACCAAGCGAACTTCCAGAGCGACCTGCACCTGATCAGCACCGCGCGGCTGAAGATGGAGATTCGGCAATACACCGTTGACGACGAGATGGTGAAAGAGGTTTTGGCGGACGTCGATCGGTGGATCATGAATCGGATCAACCCGCCCCCTTCGGGCCCGGCCCCGCTCGACATCTGGGGTTCGGTCGAGGTCGGCTTTTCGGGGAATTGAGAGCCGAGCTGGCGAGCGTCCGCTGGGGCTCAGTCTTCGGTGGCCAACCCTTGGAGTGCGGTCAGCATTTCGTCGCGATTCGCGGATGATGCGAGACGCTTGAGCCATCGGGTTTGGCGTGCGTTGAGCGGCACCGCGGCGCCGGGTTCAGGCGGGTTGGGGACGAGTCGTTTGACGATCAAGGCCCGCAGTTGATCGATCCCTTCGCCTGTCAGGGCAGAAGTGGCGACGCCATGAGCAGGGTCACTTGTCGCGAGCGGATCGGAACCGATGCTGTCGGCGTCGATCTTGTTGAGCACGTGGAGCGATTTGGGCAAGTGGGTCGATCGGGTTGGTCGTTCGGGTTGGGACAGCGGGTCGCGATCGAGATCCGGACGATCGGGGCTTGGTCGGTTCAGCGATGCGGGATCATTGTGCCGCGGGCGTGAGGCGTCTTCGACCCAGAGCACGAGGTCGGCGGAGGCGAGTTCGTTGCGGGCCGCTTCGATCCCTGCGGCTTCGATCGGGGAGGAGGCATTGTCGCGGATCCCGGCGGTGTCGCTGAGGCGGATCGGCCACCCATCGAGCATCGTGCGGGCTTCGAGGACATCGCGGGTCGTCCCGGGCTGGTCCATGGTGATGCTGCGGCGGTAGCCGACCAGCGCGTTGATGAGGCTGCTTTTGCCGACGTTCGGCGGTCCGGCGAGAACGACCTTCCAGGGTTCGGTCAAGTGAAGACCGATTTCGGCCCGCGCGAGGATTTGTGCGGCTTCTTCGCGGATCGATCGGGCCACGCGATCGAGGCCCGATGCGGTGGGGTTTGATGAAGCTTGTGGGCTCGGTTCGATCGCATCGCGGAGTCGTTGGGCGGCACGGGCGATGAAGGCGACGAGCCCCGAGCGGGATTGGTCCAGCGCGATCGCGGCGGTGAGGGTCGATTCGCAGCGGATCAGGATCGCTTCGGATTCTTGACGGAGCCGACCGCAGGGGAAGTCGCGTGGCGCGTCGTTGCCGGGTGAAACGATTGCCGATGCGGCGGACGGCGTGGCACCGGGAAGGCATGCACCGGGAAGGGACGCATCGGAGGGCCAAGAGTCGGGAGGGACGGTGATGAAGCCGGCGGCGGTGAGGTCATCGAGGATTCTCGCGGAGGCCGCCTTGCCGCCGTGGCAGTGGATTTCCCAGCGAGCGGAAGCGGGGTCGTTGTCCGGGCGACTGATCAGGGACAGCACGACCGATTCGGACGGGGAGTCATCCCGGCCGCCGTGCCACGTCGCGTAGCGGACTTGGCCTGGGGCGATCGGCGTGCGGGAGGGGGTGGTGAAGGGAGGGTGGGGAGCGATCGAATCGAGTGGCCCGATGACGGCGATGGTCGCGACGGCCCCGCGGGTGTTGCCGGTCAAGAGCGAAGCGGAGCCGATCGGTTGGGAGGTGGTGTTGGGCATGCTCAGCGGATCGAGATTTCGATCGGCTTGTCACCGATCTCGACGACCGCGTCCTCGAAGTTCGGGGGGCCGGTGATGCCGCGGGCGTTGTTGGTGAATCCGTAGCGTTCGGAGGGGATTCCCAGCGCGTTGCGATCGAGTTCGCCGTTGGCGTTTTCGTCGTGGTAGGCGGCGATCGCCAATTTTTTGATTTCGGCCGGCATCCCGAATTTCCCTTCGCAGACCCCGTCTCGGATCGTCCAGTTGTCGGTATCGAAGGCTTTTTCGGGAGAATTAAAACCTTCGGGGGTGACGTAGACGGCGAGTTTCATCTTTCCCTCGTCGGACCCTGCCCCCAGGACACGGATGGAAACGACTTGTCGGGGGCCGTAGATCCCTGCGGCGGCGGCCTGTTCGGCCAAAATCGCTTCCGGGTCGGGTTCCTCGAAAGGTCTCACGATTTGCTGGGAAAAACGTGGCGAACGCCGGATCGCCATGATCGCTAGTCCGCCGAGGATGATCCCCGCGGCCACCGCTAGCAGAAAATTGCCGTGGTTTTCCCGCCAGCGGCGGGCGATCATGGATCGGAGTGGCGACGAATTCGACAATTCCATATTCCCTGGAGTGGGAGTCGGCCGATGAAGCAAGAAGTAACGATCAGACCGATTATGCTAGCGATTTGTTCGAGTCGGGCGAGGCTGGTCTGGGGCGTCGGAACACAGAAGATTATTCGAAGTCGATAAGCATGGACAAGGTCGTGGAGCCACAAGACGACGCGCGGACTGCGGCCGTGCGGGGGGGGACGCCCGCCGCGAGCGGCCGGGGGGATGCCCTTTGCGTGCGTGGGCTTCGCAAGTCGTATGGGAAGTTGGAGGCGCTGCGGGACGTAACCTTTCGGATGGCTGCCGGCGAGCGATTGGCGCTCTTGGGGCCGAACGGGGCGGGGAAGACGACGCTGATCCGCTGCATCGCCGGGCGAACGAAGCCGAATGAAGGGAGCATCGAGCTGTTCGGTGCGGCGTTGCCCCCGACGGGTGGTCGGGAGCGGTTGGGATGGGTCCCGCAAGACATCGCCGTTTATGCCGACCTGACGACTCGCGAAAACCTGACGGCCTTCGGGCGGTTTCACGGGTTGTCCGGGAAGGAGCTCACCCGGCGTGTCGATTGGGCGCTCGCTTGGACGGGATTAGAAGACCGCGCCGGCGATTT
>JBEIRZ010000550.1:0-2431 GCA_040375695.1 Planctomycetaceae bacterium | reverse complement strand
CGTCGGCAGGCGGTCCGTGGCTTGGGAGGGTACCTGCCGAATTTCTACGTCGACCTCTCGCCGGAGGAGCGTGATCCGCCGCTGGAAAGCGTCCATTCCGAGCGGCCGATCGAAGACGCGAGGGATTTGCTGATGCGGTTTTTGCCGAAGGCGTTTCGTCGCGACGTCGGGCCAGAAGAGGTCGAGCCTTATGTCGAATTGTTTCGCGAACGTCTCGCGGCGAAGGACTGTTTTGAAGACGCGATGCGGCGGGTTTATGTTGCGGTTTTGACTTCGCCGGAATTCCTTTTCCATTTGCCGGACGGGGATGAAGGGACCTGCTTCGAGCTCGCGTCGCGGCTCTCGTATTGGCTTTGGAATGGCCCGCCCGATGACGAGTTGCTTCGGCTCGCACGCGGCGGGATGCTCGGCGATGCGAAGGTGTTACGTGGGCAAGTCGATCGGATGTTGTCGGATCCCCGGTGGGAGAGGTTCGTCATCGATTTCACCGACCAATGGCTCGAGCTGGCACGGATCGATGAGACGACCCCCGACCCGCTCCTTTATCCCGAATACCGCTTTTTGCTCCACGAAGGGATGTTGGCCGAGACGCGGGCCTTCGTTCGGGAAATGATCCGCGAGGACCTGCCGATCGAGACGCTGGTCCGACCCGGGTTCGCGATGTTGACGCAGCGGTTGGCCGAACATTACGGCATCGAAGGTGTCCGCGGCGTGGAGGTGCGAAAGGTCTTGTTGCCAGGGTCTGGCCTTCGCGGCGGGGTTTTGGGTCAGGCGGCGATTCATAAGTTGACCGCGAACGGGACGACAACGACTCCGGTGAAACGTGGCGTGTGGGTGATGGATCGGTTGCTCGACAGTCCGGCTCCCCCTCCACCGCCAGGGATTTCGGCCATCGACCCTGACACTCGCGGGACGACAACGGTGCGCGAGCAGCTTGATCGTCACCGAGCCGATGCGGCTTGCGCGGCGTGCCACGAAAAGATCGACCCTCCCGGTTTCGCATTGGAATCGTTCGACCCGATCGGCGGGTTTCGGACCCGTTACCGATCGACGGGCCAAGGGGATGAGCCGCCCGAAAAGGAGGCCGCGCTTTGGAAGGTGAGGTACAAGTATGGTCCGGCCGTTGATGCGAGCGGCGTTTTTGCTGATGGCATCCGATTCGGCGGGTTGGACGAGTTCACCGTTCGGTTGGCGCAGGATCCCGAGCGTTTGGCGAAGGCCTTTGTCGCGCAGCTCAGTCGTTATGCCACGGGCGCGGACACATCGTACGCCGATCGTGCCGAGATCTCGCGGGTCGTCGCTTCGACCCAAGGGTCACGCTTCGGCATCCGTTCGCTGATCCATGCCTTGGCGATAAGCCCGCTCTTTGTCCCGGAAAAAGCGGTTGCAGAGGAAGTGCACTTGCCACCATCGAATGACCGGCCGATCGACCAAGCCGGCCCTGAAGGAGCCAAATGACAGCCATGACCAACCGCCGAAATTTCCTTCGCGCCGCCGGCGCCTTGCTCGCGTTGCCCTCGATCGGTCGCGCCGCCGAGGGCTTGCCCCCCAAGCGATTGCTCGCGATCCATGTCCCGTTGGGGATGATGCCCCAGTACTTTTTTCCCAAGCCGGGGGAGAGTTCGAGCCCGTACCTCGATCTGCTGGCAAGGCATCGCGAGCGCTTCACGACTTTTGCCGGGTTGTCGCACCCCGATGTCGACGGGAACCATCATGCCGGCCAATGTTTTTTGACCGGGGCTCCCCACCCTGGGCAACCGACGTTCCGCAACAGCATTTCGCTTGACCAGTTGGTCGCCCAGCGGATCGGGCTCGACACGCGTTTCGCGTCGCTCGCCCTTGCTGTCCGCCAAGGGGAACATTATGCCGATTCGATCGCGGTTTCACCTGCCGGGGTGGTCATCCCGGCGGAAGCGAGCGTCGAAAGTCTTTACCGACGGCTCTTTGTCGCCGGGACACCTGAGGAAAAGGCCGCGACGATGCGCAGGATCGAGGCGGGCGGCAGCGTTCTGGATCTTGTTCTTGATAAAGCTGATCGGCTTCAAAAAAATGCCACCGGCGACGATCGTGCCAGGCTCGATCAGTACTTCGAAAGCGTGCGTGAGCTCGAAACACGGCTGCGGCGGAATATCGAATGGGAGAATCGCCCCAAGCCCAAGGTCGATTACCCGCAACCGAAAGACATCGCCGACGCGAACCAGGTGATCGCGAAATCGAAGCTGATGTTCGACATGATCCGGTTGGCGCTGCAAACCGACAGCACCCGGGTGATCACTTTATCGCTCAGCACCTTCTCGGTCGTCCCGCATGTCCCCGGTGTCAAGAACGAGACGCATGGGCTCACCCATCACGGGAATGAACCAGAAAAGATCGCGGAGCTGAAGAAGATCGAAGAGGCACAAGTTGTCGCGCTGGGGGATTTGTTAACGAT
>JBEIRZ010000434.1:0-3718 GCA_040375695.1 Planctomycetaceae bacterium | reverse complement strand
GCATCACGGGCACCGCATCACGGGCACCGCATCACGGGCACCGCATCACGGTGCCGGTTTTGCGTTGGCGTTGGGAGCAGCGGCGTTGGGAGCAGCGGTGGTTGTCGCGGGGGCTTGGGCGCGGCGAACATCGATCGTCACGTCGGCGATGACGCGATCGGCGAGTTGCTTCAAATTCGCCGACCCGCCGCGGAACCAACGGAGTGGCGGGGCGACGTAATCGGCGGGGGGCAATTCGGTTGGCGAAAAGCCGTTCCAGGTGCTGCTGACCCACCACGGGTGGCCGTTGCCTCGCCGATCATCGGGGCGTAGGACATAGGTGCCACCGAGGGAATCGCTGATCGTACCCCCCAAAAGTTCGCCGGCGACCTTGGCGGCATCGGCGCGGGGGACTTTTAATTGGCGGGTCAACAGGCCGAGCAGATCGGCGCCGGACTTGGACCCCTTGGCGGCCCGTTGGTAGAGCTGTTTGTTGACCCACGATTCGATCCGGGTCCCTTGCAGCGCTGCGGCGCGGACGCGGAATTGTGCCTCGTCGGGGGCTTCGTCCGCGACGATGTGAGGCAGCGACGCGTCGAGGATTTCGCGTTGGAACGACAGGATGCTGAAGCCGCCACCTTGGAATCGGTAGAGCCCGCCGATCAGACGGGTCATCCCTGGGGCGACCTGTTGTCCGCGACCGATCCCCAGCGGGAGTCGATCGATCACACCGGGGTAGGGCCATGCGCCGACGTAGGCGGGCAATTCGCGGAGGACGCCCAGCGTTTGGAAGAGGCCGCCGAAGTCCGAAGCGTTAGGCAGGTTCGCATCCTTGATCGCCGCGAAGAGGTGATGCGGGGGGATCGTCCCGCCGAGCTGATCGCTGGCGACGTGGGCTTGGGCGGCGACGATGTCGTCGGGGGCAAAATCGATCTTCACCTTCGTCGGCGGGCCGAGTTGTTTCGCCAAGTCGCCGTATTTTTCCGGGGACCACGGCGCGATCTCGATGTGGGCTTCGAGCCGTTCGGTCGTCGGCGAATCAGGGCTGGTACCGCGTTTGATCCCGGCAAAGATCGGGTCCATTTCGCTCCACTCTTGGCTGTGGTATTGCGAGATCTCGCGGTACCAGCGGTCTTCTTCGATCGTCACCGTGGTGGGGACGGCATCGACGATCGGGAGCATCGACCCGGGGGCACCGCGCATCGAATCGACGATCGTGTCGCCGACGGCGATCAAGCCGCTGCCGTCGGGGCGCGAGCCGAAGCCGAGCGGCAAGAACCCGGTGTCGATCAGGTCATCGATGTCGGTCAGCGGTTGGCCTTCGGCGATCGAAGCTTGCCGTGCGAGCCTGAGCAGTGCGATGTCGGTTTGGGATTCTAACCTTCGGCGGGCCTCGATCATCGTCTCGGGGCTGACCAACCCGGCGAGCATCTGGGGCGAGAAATAGGCGAAGACGGTATCGTCCCGGGTGACCGGCATCAATTGCCGAGCGAGCTTGAATTCGGGCGTTTTACCGAGTGACCCGCCGCTCTTGCCGACCTCGAAGAAACGTTGCACCAAAGCACGGCTGTTGCTGACAAAAACATATTCGCCGTCGACCGCCAGGAACGAGCGGACGCGATTGTCGGGGGTCGAGATCAGCGAGACGT
The DNA here is from genome assembly GCA_040375695.1 of Planctomycetaceae bacterium. Taxonomy (GTDB): domain Bacteria; phylum Planctomycetota; class Planctomycetia; order Pirellulales; family Pirellulaceae; genus UBA6163. Next base: position 2,090 of record JBEIRZ010000434.1, on the reverse strand, counting down.
TTTGGCCGGCGATCTGTTCGGTCGTCTGTTTCACCGTCGGGTCGGACTTGAGCAGCGTTGATCGGTCCCCTTCGAGCGACGTCTTGAGCAAGAAGGTGTTGCGGGCTTTGAAGAGGATGCCGAGCGAGGCCCCTTCGCGGAGGAAGAGGTCGCGACCGATGATCGCTTGGTCTTCGATGACCGTGTTCCCCAGGATCCTCGACAGTTCGGACGTCTTCAGCCAAAGCTGGTCTTCGACACGCTGGGCCGAGTTATCGGAAAAGCTTCGCAGCAGCACCATGCGGCCGATGTCGCCGCCGAATTCGGTCGACAGGTCGCGGAACCAGAGGTAATTCGCGAACGAGCCGAAACGGAGATAAAAACATTCGGGCGGGACGCGATCGGCGGTCGGTTCGATCTCGACTTGGCCAGCCGGCGCGGCGACCGGGTTGTTCGACCACGCGGGCGGTGGCGGGAGGGGCAAGTTGGCCACTGCGGCCATGTCCCCCATCCCGGCGGCGGCGCGGCGGAGGATCGCGGTTCGCACTTCTTCGGCACCAAGCAGCAAACTGATCGTCGACCAAGGGGAGGCTTTTTTCGCTTCGTCGGCCGGGGCGAAGTCGGCGGGGAGCGGCAGGTCGAGGCGTCCTGACAAAAGGGCGATTAGATAATTTTCGACGATCGGTGGGTAATCGGCACTCTCGATCTGACGCCGCAGCGCCGCGGTGTAGCCGCCCCACCATTGATTGAGCAGCTCGGAATGGGCCATCGGAGAGGCGGCGACCGAAGGGGTCACGATCAGTTCGGTCCTGCCGGCCGCATCGGTGTCGCTCATCTTGACCCGCAGCGGGGCGTCACCGCGAAAGAGGAACGTCACCTCGCGAGCGACCGTCATCGGCTTTTCCCCTTCGGTGATGTTCAGGACCAGGTCATTGATCCGGCGAAGAAGCCTGCCCCTGCCGATCAAGCCGCCGCCGGGTTGGTTCGGGTCGGCGGCGCGGGGGATGCGATCGAGCTGGATGTCGCGGGAAACGGGGTAGAGGATGCGGTTCTCGTCGTCCCAAATTTCAAGCGGTTGGAGCCGGCCGTCGCGAACCGGTTCACCCAGCGGAACCTCGATCCGGCCGATCCCATAAGGCGAACCGCTGACCGCGAGGATCCGGGTCTGCTGGAGCTCGGGCGGTCGCGTTTGCAGCGGTGCCGGTGGGGGAACCGCCGGGATCCCGAAGGGGCCGACTGGCGGGGCAGGGTTGATGACGCGAGGGGTCGGAAGTTGCGGTGCGGGTGCGGGATTCCGCGTTCCGGCAGGTGGGGCAGGTGCGGGGATGGGTGGCGGGAGGAAGCCGTCACGGGGCCCGGGGGCCGGGGGTGGCGGGGTCCCTGGTCGGCTCGCTTGGGGTGAAAACGGGGGCGACGATGGGGGCGTTTGGGGCGGCCCGTTAAACCCCTGCGACCTGGGGGCTTGCGGCGGCCGGGGCTCGGGCGGGGGCTGCTGGGAATAAACGGCCCACCCCAGGGCAGTCGACAGCCCGCAGGCCGTTATCCACAATCGTCCTCGAAGCATCAGTGCACTCCCTGTTCTGAACCGAACCATCCCGACATTTTTCAAGGTTGGACGATCCGTGGAAAGCCCCTCCCGAAGCGGCGTATTTGACAGCAAGACCGATCAGCGTGTCGAGCGGTTTGCCGAGAGCATCAGTTTTGACGCACGGCTTTATCCCCAAGACATCCGCGGCTCGATCGCCCACGCCCGGATGCTCGCCGCCCAAGGGTTGATCACCGCCGAAGAGGCGAAACAGATCGAAGAGACACTTGGCGAGATCGGCCAAGAGCTCGCCGCGGGAAAATTGCCGCTGCGGATCGAGCTCGAAGACATCCACATGCACATCGAACAGGCCCTGATCGATCGGCTCGGCGATACCGGCAGGAAACTTCATACGGCCCGTAGCCGCAACGACCAGGTCAGCACCGACGTCCGGCTTTGGGTCCGCGACGCGCACGATCGCGTCGACGCGGGACACGCCGATTTGCAACGCGCGTTCCTCGGCCGCGGCGATGGCGACTTTGACGTGGTCCTGCCGGCGTACACCCACCTGCAACGGGCTCAACCG
>JBEIRZ010000063.1:0-18679 GCA_040375695.1 Planctomycetaceae bacterium | reverse complement strand
CTGCGAAAGGACCGACTCGGCAGCTTTGCCAGACCCCGCCTCTGCCGGGGCCTCTGCCTGGGCCTGCGCCTCGGCCAATCGCTCAACGCTGTAACGATCGTGAAGACCATCCAAACCTTTGGCGTTCAAATGACCTGCCGGCGCGTCCCCAGCCGAATCGATCACCCCGTCCCGGGAAAGACCTTCGGCCTGGTCGAGCATCACCGGCGCACCCAACGGGGCCGCCACCCGTGACGCCGGGGCGGGTGCAGAATCGGTCGTCGACATCGTCGTCTGTCGCCCCAGCGGCGTTAACCGCCGCGTCATCGCGAAGCCGACCGCGATCAACCCGATCGATGCGGCCAGGGCGAGCGGCGCCGAGTAACGATGCCAAAAGCCGCTTCGCCCCCCCGACGCCATACGTATGGAATCGCCCGGCGAAACCTCCGCTTGCGAGGCCTGTGCGAGCACCGCCTCGCGGCGCTGCGGGTCGAGCTCGTCGTGATGCTCGCCGGCGAAGAGCGACCGCAACTGATCGGTCAATCGTCGCGCCTCCTCGACCGCTTCGGCCAAAACCGGATCGGCCTGAAGCTCTTCTTCGAACCGCGACTTCTCGGCCCCGGCAAGCTCGCCAAGGGCGTAAGCGGTAATCCGGGGGTCATTCCAAATCGGATCGGACATCGGTGAACCTGTGCTGTAATTGGCGGAAGAGGCATCGGGGGTTTCGGGGCGAGCGACGCGGCAGCGGCTCATCCCGTCATGTGCCGTCGCAAGTTGCAGACGGCTTCGTGCAAATGAAAGCCGACGTTGCTGACGGTCATCCCCGTCACCTCGGCGATCTCGCGATAACTGAGCCCCGCGTCAAGCCGGAGCCGCAAAACCTCTTGCTGTTTGGCCGTTAGCCTCGCCACCCCAGCCGACAACAGCGTCCGCTCTTCGGCGTCGCAGAGCGTCTGGGCAACCGCGGGGGCACGGTCTGGAAAATCAAACGTCGACGGATCGGTCGGCGTCGCGCTGCGTGTGCGTTGCATGTCGATCACCCGGCTGCGACAGACGGAAAATAGCCAAGCCGCCAAACGCGGTTCGATCGAATCGCGATCGGCCCGGCAGAGCCTCAAGAATGTCTCTTGAACCGCGTCCTGCGCCCCCACGCGATCTCCGTGCAACATGCGACAGGCATAAGCGAGCAGCGGACGCTCAAAACGCGTCACCACCCGCTCGGCCCACGACTCTGGCGGTTGATCGGTCATCTGGAAGCGACAAGGATCGGGACGAGAAACGGCACTGAAGAAGCAAACGAGCCGCCGGAAAGTTTATTAGGAAAAAATGACGAGATCGTGACGAGGCTCGACCCGTGGCCCTCAAGCGTCCTCGTCGTCACCCCGATCCGCCGCCGGCTCGGAGCCCCGATCGAGCAACTTGGCGATCGACTGCGGCTTGCAAAGCCGCCATTTCTCGACGGCGGCTCGGCCGCATTTGCGACACAAGTACCGCGCGCCGGCGACATCCGCGGCCAGTTGCGGCAACAGCGCCGCCAATTGGTCCTTGTTGAGCTTGCAGATCGCCTTGTCAGGGATTTTCACGGGTCACCCTAATACTCGACGTACCCCTTGTCGCCATCCCCAATGTCGCCGGCAGACGAAGCGATATCCTGACCGATGCGCAGGACGTCTTCCAACCGCATCGCGCCGTCGTAAATCGCCCGCCCCACGATGCAGGCCGGCATCCCCATTTCGCGAAGCTTCCTCACATCTTCCAAAGTCGACACGCCACCACTAGCGACAAGCGAGATGTCGGTCGCGGCCGCCATCTCGGCAAGGCCCTCGAAATTCGGCCCCTGCATCATCCCGTCCTTGGCGATGTCAGTGTAAATGATCGCCGCGATTTTCGACGTCCGCGCCCGCAAACCCTTCGCCAAATCGGTCGCCCGAGTCTGGCTCGTCTCGAGCCACCCGTCGGTCGCGACCATCCCCTCGCGAGCATCAATCCCCGCGGCCAATCGTCCGGGATGAGCCTCGCAGGCCGATGCGAACCACTCGGGCCGCTTCAACGCGGCACTGCCGACAACCAACCGGGCCAACCCCAGCGATAACATCGCGCGGATCGAATCGTCGTCCCGGATCCCGCCACCCAACTGACAAGGGACACCCACCGCAGAAACGATCGCCGCCACCGCTCGACGGTTCGCCGTCGGGTCATCACCCCGCGCCGCATCCAGGTCGACCAAATGAAGCCGCCTCGCCCCAGCATCGACCCACCTCCGCGCCATCGCGACCGGGTCGTCCCCAAAAATCGTCTCCCTGTCATAATCTCCCTGCCGAAGCCTCACCGGCTTTCCGTGTCGCAAATCGATCGCAGGCCAAATCTCCACAACTCTCTCCAATCGCTTCCGAGTTCTTGACGGGGAATTTTACTTTTGACGGGGAATTTATTGATGGGGGCCACCGACGCCCCTTTCACTTGCCATCATGCCACCCACAACCCCATGCCACCCATAACTACTTGTTAAGATGACCGATCAGCGACGTTTTGGCGACCGGACCAACCCACGCCCCCGCTCCCACGACCTGCCCCCCGCCTCAAAAAAACGATGGCTACCAACCGCTCCTCGGATGACCCGAACACCACCCCCTCAAGCTCCCGGTTATTGCCCCAGTTCTCGTTTCGCGGGCTCGCCTGGACGATCGCGATCTCAGCCGTCGTCGCTTTCACCCTCCGAAATGCCTACCTGGGGGCCGGCTGGGCAAGGGCACTCCTTTATCCCCTTGGGGTCGGTATCGCTTCGGCCATCGCTTTCGCAATGCTCTTTCTCATCGCTTGGCTTCCCGCCAACCTGATCCGAAGCGTTTCTCGCCAACGGCAACTACCGCTCAACCGCAGCGACGACGAACTCCCTCCCCAAATCCTACCTCCTCCAAATCGCCCAGTCTAACCAAGCAACACCATTCAATCTGATTTTGGTCCTGTTTCTATGCTTGTTCTATGCTTGACCCGAGCCCCCCGCCGGGGGATAACCGTGCAGCCTCGGCTGTTGTGATGATCTTTTCATCCTGTCTGTATTAGTAACGGAGTGCATTGGCATGCGGGTTACCAGGCTCTTGTTTTCCGCCGATATCAACATCCTTCGGCTCCACCCTTTCTTATTATTGTTCGTCGCGGTTTTGGCCGCAGTCGCTTCGCCCCGAAGGGGCGATGCGGCTTTGATTCATGATGTCGCCCGAGACGCGGATTACCAAGCCTATGGGAACAGTTTCGATTCGGTGCTGTGGGGCTACTCCCGAAACGCTGGCGGAACGATCGAAAGTGTTTTCTCTGGCGTGTTGGTCGATCAGTACTGGGTCCTCACCTCCGCGCATGCGGTCGGTCCCACCACGGCCAGCATGACCTTCGGCACGGGTTCGAACATTTTTTCCGACCCCGGCACGTCGGTGGCATCGTCGATCTTTTACGTCCATCCGAGTTACTCCGGTGTCCTGGTCGATGGTTCCTACGATCTGGCGATGGTCCGATTGACGACTCCCCTCCCAGCGACGCCCGTACCGCTCTACACAGGTCCGATCTTTGTGGGAGATTACAGCGTCGTCGGTTTCGGCAGGACGGGCGTTTCCGGCGGGGCGACGACTTATGACGGTAATCTCCGCGGGGGGATCAATTACGCTACCGTCCGTGCCAGCGATAAATCCTTCGGTTATCAGTTCGTTGACAGCTCGAGCGCGGATTACCGGGAACTCGGTTCTCTTGTTCAACCTGGCGATTCGGGAGGCGGTTTCTTCTTCGATGACGGCTCGGGTTTCAAAGTCGCCGGTATCACGTCGGCAGTCGCGACGTTACCCGGCAGCGGTCCCCGTCCCCCTTGGGTTTACGGCGACTTCAGCTTTGCCTCCGATATCGACATCCCTTGGGTCAACGGTTTCATCGCGACGACCGCGGTCCCCGAACCACACGCGGTCGTAGCAACCTTTGTCCTCGGGGCGAGCTTCTTCGCCCGCCGACAACGACAGAAACGACGTCGACAAAACGAAGCCGACCCCGCGACAGCAGCTTAGCCTGCACACCGGTCGGCCCGTTCTCATCAACCCGTTCCGATCGGTTACACCAACGTCCCTACGCAACCCAAAGCTTCCCTTCCAGCGAATGAAGCTTCAGCACTGGCAATCATCATCTTCTCCGCGGCCAATGCCAGTCGATCGCGAGCCCCTTGGGAACCACTTGGCGTAACACCGGGTCGACGATCCCTAATAGCGTCGCCATCTCCAAATCGGTCTCCGGCGGAACCTCTCGCGACTTCCAAAGGACCAATCGCTGGGCATTGAGCAGCTGCGCCAGCAACCCCGCGATCGCGTCCGATGTCGTCCGCCAATCGGTCGGCAGCCCGCCCGATAGCTCCGGGCGATAAAAGAGATCTGGCGGCACTATATGAACCCCGGCAGGTCGCAACCGCAAATACCGCTGCCAACCCGATGCCGTCTCGATCAGCGTCGCGTCGGGGATCCAACTCGCAACCAGCTCCGCCGTGTGCCGCAACATCCGGACGCATAGCCAGTGGGTCGCCCCAGCCGGCAACCGATGAACCGAATCCAGCCTGCGAATCGCCTCGATGATGTCACCGCCGCCGACAACGACGCAAGCACTAGGCTGGCTCGCCAACCACTCCTCGATCTCCGAGGGAAACCCAGGACGATCCAAAAGGCTGCCACCGATTTTGACTACGGTTGTAGTCATTCCTAACCTCGGAGAGACGAATCGGCTCGCTCCTATTCGGCCCCGATGGCCAAAACAACTTCCCGCCCCAATTCGGCGCAAGCCAAAGCCGGGCCGACGCGAGCCCCCTCGCGTCCGACCCGATCGGAAAGACGCTCGATTATCGCATCCGGAAAGGCTTCGCGTAGCCCCGGTAAAAAATAGTCGGCCGTGTGGCCCGAAATCACCCACCTGCCGGCAAATCGGGATGGCTGACTACCGATCGCACGGGCCAACCTACCGGCGGCAGCGGCGATCACAGCCCGGGCCGCATCACAAGCCGCATCCCGAGCTTCCCTCTCCCCGCTACCGGTTACCACCAGCCAATCATCCCCGTCCAAGCCGATCATCCTCGCCAATCGATTCGTCGCCGCACCCACCGTCCTCGGGGCCCCATCGCACGTCGGCAAACCACGATCCCCTTCCGGCGAAAGCCCCAAGATCAACGCGCAATCATCGATCGTCGCAAAGACCTCACGCATCACCGGGACTTCCGCCCCGCCAAATGGCAAAGCGTCGACGAGCGCGCAAACCGGCGTTCGCTCCCCGCCCAAATAGACAAGCTCTCCGGCGACCAACCGATCGAAGTCGCTACGGCTTTGGGTCGCTACCCCATGCCCGACGCCGACCCCGCCTCGGCCCGCCATCGGTGTCAACGGGATCAGATCGGTTGTCGTCCCGCCGATATCGATCAACAGCGATGGCGATTCGATCCGCCGTGACACCCAATTCGCCAAGGCATGCCAATTCGCCGAAGCGATCCCGATCGGATCGGCGATCACCTCGCCTAACGGCACGAATGCCCCATCGACCCGATAAAAAAGGAGACGCGACACCCCCAGCGCTTCCGCGGCCTGCGATGCCGCCGCCGCCAACTCCCGAACCCCGACCGCACGACTCGCGAAACAATCGGCCATCTCACCCGTCATCGTCACCGCCCATGTCGCGCACGGCGGAAATCGCGACGCGACCGCGGCCAATTCCTCAGGCAACTTCTCGGGAACTTTCCAGAGCGGAAATGCGATCGCGGTCGACTCGCCGTCCGAAGTCGCGGCCTTGATGTTGGCGCCGCCGATATCCCATCCCAAGATGCGGCCCGCCTCGATCCGAGTTCGAGAATGACTCGCCGCCGCGGGCCCCTCGGGGGTCGCAGCGTGACCCCGATCAGGCATGCCGCCCCGATCCGACATGCCCACTCGATCAGGCATGATCCGCGGCTTCGCCCCCAACCCAGACATGACCGTCCCGGGTCCAGCGCACTTCGTTGGGCCCCGTCTTGCACTGGACCGGGCCATATTGCAGCCCGAGCATCCTGGCGGCGAGGTTCCCGGCGACCATCTTCCGTAAGCCCACGTACGATGTCGCCAAGCGAGGGTTGATTTCGATCACATAGTCCCCACCGGCATCTTCGCCAAGGACGATGTCGATCCCGACGAAACCGCGCGGCCCCGCCGGCATCGCGGCAATCGCGCACTCCGCCAAACTTGCCGCACGTCGTTGGTACTCATTCTCCAACGGACCACTCCCCCCGCGATACGCACAATTGTCGATCGCGATGTCTTGCGACACGGCTGGCAACACGACGACTTCGCCCCCATGCACGATGACCGATACCGAAGCGGGCAATCCGGGGACGAACGACTGGACGACGTCGCCATCACTCGCCGCCTTCATGGCATGTTCGAGGTCTTCATAAACGCGGATCGATTCGGTCCCGCACCCGTCCCGCGGCTTGACGATGATCTTCGCGGCCTCGCGGAGCCTCGCCAGAGACTTCGCATCATTGGGGATCAACGTGGCAGGGTGCTGAACCCCCGCGGCATGCAGAGCCCTGGCCGTTTGCTGTTTGTCGCTGGCGACTCGCAAAAAATCTCCAGACCCGGCGACAACGTCGACCCCCGAGGCCCTCAACATCCCGACCGCCTTCGCCAAGATGCCATCCTTTTCGGGGGCGATGATGATCGCCGCGTCACACCCCTCGGCCGCCTTCGCCCATTGACCCCACAACGCCCCACGGGCGCGGATCACATGCTCATGACTCCCTTCAGGCAAACGCAAATTCGGGCGAAACCTCGGGTCGATCGGCACCACGACCTCAGCCACCTTGGACAAATCGTCCGCCATCGCCGATGTCATCGCGGTCCCTTCCAACCGAAATGCATCGTCGATCCGTTCGGTAGGGGTCCCGATGAACCCTCCGCCACAAGCGTATTCCGCAAGAAAAACCTTCATCGGTCGCCGCCTAGAAAATGCCCAACTGGTCTCGGGCATCCTCGGTCATCATCTCCTGGCTCCATGGCGGATCCATCACGACCTTGACCTCGACATGACCGACCCCGGGGATCGCCGATGCGGCCGCCTTCGTCCCGCCGACCAATTGCGGGCCAGCCGGGCACATCGGGCTGGTCATCGTCATCTCGATGTGCACGTCCTGACGACCATCTTCTCCGGGCCCCTTCACGTCGATCACGTAGACCAACCCGAGATCGACAATGTTGATGTAAAGCTCGGGGTCGATGACCTGTTTCAACGCCTCGCGAACCTTGTCTTCGGTGATACCCATCGACACCCCTTCCATGGCGGTCTTCTCCCCCGAAATGGAATTAACGTCCGACACGACCGACTCATTGCTGCTGGAGGACACCGTTGCGCTCATCACTACCAACCCGATTCTCTATCTAGGAATGATTCAATCTCGGCTCGGACCAAATCCGACCGCCGAGCCACACTGTTGCACACCAATTTTTTTTCAATTCGCGTCCAGGTTATCGCCATCAAACCCATCAAGGTTCAAAGCGACATTCCCCTGAGCTACCTGACTCCCAGGGATGGTCAAAAAAACCGTCCCCGTTTCTGACCGATTCGCACCAACACCCTTTCACGCCAACGACACCGTCCCGATTCACCCCGAAGCCGAGTCCTTAAAACCCGACCGCGGTACACTTCCGACCGCTGGGGTAAACCGACACACCGGGTCACCGTCCAAAACACAACTCGATAACTCGACCGGGTTTCCGATCGCCTCGCTCAACATCCGTCGCTCCAATTCGCACATCAACCGATCGTGAGTCGCATCGCGCAAGGCCGGATAAGGACAACTCGGCAAATCGAGGACGGGCAGATCGGGCCTGCCGCCTTCCGATGCCAATTCGACCCTCGTGACGATCCGCCGCTTTGCCAGCGAATGACCGACTCTCCGCATCCGCTCCGCCAATTCTCGATTCACGCGTGAACCGGTCGGGACCAACCCCGAAGCTCGTTCCGACGACACCACCCCGTCGCTTTCGTCAACCGCACCGCCCCGGACGACATTCACCTGCTTATCAACCCCATCGACACCCGACTCGCGGTAGTCATCGGTCAAACCCTCTCCCAACCGTCTCGCGATCCCGCTCAGGATCCGACCCCGCAACGCGTCATCGCCCAAGTCGAGGATCTCGAACCACATCGCTCGGGCCAAGTCGGCCGGATCGGCCCCCGCACACCACCGCCCTTTGTCCGTCAACCGATACTCAAACGACGGACGCCCCCGACCACTCACCATCTTCTGCCGCTCGATCAAACCCGCCGCGAGCACCCGCTCCAACCGCTGACGCACCGCGGTCGCCGTCACCCCAAGCGATTCGATCAACTCCCCAACGCCACGCGTCCGACCGTCACCAAGCGCCCGCAAAAGCTGCGTATCAACCCCGCGGAGCGAACCTCGCTCCAACCCCGTGGGATAGGCTTCCAGCCTGTCACTCTGCCTGTCGCCCCCGAGGAGCGAACCTCGCTCCGCCTCGGAATCGACCGCACCCGGGTCCCCCAATTCATCCGCCGAAGAAACGAGCCGCATCGCGCTCGCCTCATCGCTCGTTCGCTTAGAACCGGTTCGCACCGCCATCGGCTCGACCTGAAAATCGGGAACAACCACCAAAACAGACCAAAAAACTGCTCAGAAGCCCCCCAGAACGCTGGAAAAAACGCCCCGCAACACCTCCAAGCCACGACGCTGGATTGTAGCGGGATCGCAATTTTTGACAACCGCTTGTGATTTAATTCGGCCGGCATTTTCAAGGACCACGCCCCCGATCGGCTCAATCCGACTTGCCGCCCCACGCACCCCTGGGCCACGCCCCAACCTGAATAATTGCTGAAGCCGTCCGATCGGGGAGCTCGCCGCCGCTATCCTGAATTGTGGTGCCCCTGACCCGATCGCTCCGCCTCTACCAATCGCCCTCTTCTCGACGGCCCCATCATGCAACCGCCATTCGCAACGCTGTCGCTTCTGGTCGCGCTGTTGAACCTCTCCTTGCTCACCGTCGCGACTGGTGACGATTGGGCTCGCTTCCGCGGCCCAGCGGGCTCAGGCATCGCCCAAGGCGCCGCACCGCCACTAAACTGGGACGACAGCAACAACCTTCGCTGGAAAGTCGAACTCCCAGGGCCAGGTTCGTCGAGCCCGATCGTGATCGGGAACAAAGTCTTCGTAACTTGCTACAGCGGCTACGGTATCCGGCAAAGCGACGGCGAACCGAACCAACTCAAACGCCACCTCCTCTGCATCAACCGCGTCGATGGCAAGACGCTGTGGACCGCCACCGTCGCGGCCGAACTCCCCGAAGACCCCTACCAGGGCTACATCTCCGAACACGGTTACGCCAGCAGCACCCCGACGAGCGATGGCGAACGGATCTACTGCTTCTTCGGCAAAAGCGGCGTCGTCGCGTTCGATTTCGACGGTAATCGTCTCTGGCATGCCGACGTCGGCAAAGAATCGAGCAACCGGCGGTGGGGATCGGCCGCTAGCCTGATCCTGCATCGCGACTCGTTGATCGTGAACGCTTCCGAAGAGAGCCAATCGATCATCGCGCTCGATAAGTCGACCGGCCAGACGCGATGGAAAAGCCCCGCATCGACCCTGGAACTCGCGTACGGCACGCCATCAATCGTCACGACGAGCGACGGCCGCGAAGACCTCGTCGTCGCCGTCCCAAGCGAAGTCTGGGGGCTCAACCCCGACACCGGAAAACTAACCTGGTTCGCCGAACACAACCTGACAGGAAACATCTGCCCGAGCATCCTCGCCGACGGCGAAACGGTCTTCGTCTTCGGCGGCTTCCGCTCTTCGGGTAGCCTCGCCGTCCGCGCCGGCGGGGAAGGGGACGTCACCCGTTCCCGGCTCCTTTGGTCGAGCAGCGATAGCTCATACGTCGCCACCCCGATCCTGCACCAAGGACACCTCTACTGGACCAACGATGCGGGCATCGCCTTTTGCATCGATGCCAAAACGGGAAACCAAGTCTACCGCGAGCGAGTCCGCGAACTGCAACAGGGTGGACGACCGGTCTACGCTTCGCCCGTCATCGCCGCCGACAAGATCTACCTCCCCAGCCGCTGGGACGGGGTCCTCGTCCTCGCCGCTAAACCGAGCTTCGAAGTCCTCGCCCAAAACCGATTCGCCGCAGACGACAGCGACTTCAATGCCACCCCCGCGATCAGCGACGGCGAACTCTTCCTCCGCTCCAACCGCTTCCTTTACTGCGTCGCCGAAACAGACAGCAAATGAACGGCCCATGCCCCTAGCCTCGACGCACCACTCAACAATCACGACGTCCCAACAACCACGACGTCCCAACCCGTTAACGTTTCTGCCCCTCAACCCAAACTTCGGAGAACTCTCGATGAAACGTTGGATCCCCCTCAGCCTCCTCACGCTGTCCGGCGCGTCATTCGCGCTGGCCCAGCCCCCCGACGCGCCGCCGCGTCCGGCGGGTGCCGATGCCCCCGCACCCCCTGAGAACCAAGCCGGCCCACAAGGCCCCCCGCGCCCGCCCCGACCCGATGGACCAGGCGGCCCAGGGCAAGGCCCAGGACGACCCGGCCAAGGACGACCCGATGGCCCCCCCGGTGGTCCAGGTGGCCCCGGTGGTCCAGGTGGACCAGGCGGACCAGGCGGACCAGGTGGCGGTCGTGGCCCCAGCCCGATCATCGAGGCCCTCGATGCCGATCGCGATGGCGTGATCTCGGCCGATGAACTGAAGAACGCCTCCGCCGCACTCCTCAAACTCGATGGCAACAAAGACGGCAAACTGACCGAAGAAGAATTCCGTCCCCGTGGCGGTCGTCCCGGTCCAGGTGGCCCCGGCGGACCCGGCGGACCGGGGGGCGGCCCAGGTGGTCCCGGTGGTGGTCCCGGCGGGCAACGTGGCCAACGCCCCGGACCCCCGCAAGGCGGCCCCGACGGCCCCCCACCCCGACCTGATGGCCCGCCCCAAGGCGGCCCCGATGGACCCCCACCACCCCCTCGCCCCGACGGGCCTCCTCCCGCTGACGGACAACGTGGCCCCGGCGGCCCCGGATTCGGCGGGCCAGGTGGTCCAGGCGGCCCCGGTGGCTTCGGTGGCTTCGGTGGCTTCGGTGGTCCCGGCGGGCCCGGCGGGCCTCGTGGCGGGGGTGGTCCCGGTGTCAACCCAGAACGCATGCTCGCTCACGCCATGGAATTCGATGCCGACAAAGACGGCAGCCTGAACGCTGAAGAACTGAAAAAATTCATCGCCGATTTCGTCCAGAGACACCCAGGTCCCGGTGGACCAGGTGGTCCCGGCGGGCCAGGTGGACAACGAGGCTTCGGCGGACCCCCCGGTGGTGGTGGGCCTGGCTTCGGCGGGCCTCCGGGTGGCGGTCGACCTGCCGATGGCGCGGGCAGACCCGAACGACCCCGTCGCCCCGAATGATCCATCCGGGCCATCGGACCGACTAAGCACCGGGCCAGCGGTCCGACTGAGAACCGGGCCAGCGGTCCGACTAAGCACCGGGCCGTCGGACCGACTGAGATCTTGCTAACCGCGTTTCCTTCAAAAGCCCAACGCATCCGTTCTGTTGGGCAAGCGACGCGCGGACCAGTCGCCTAAAAAACATCCCCTCGATCGCGCGGCCATCGCCGCGCCTTCGAGGGGAAAGGAATGCTCCACCGCAGCCGTCGCGCCTATCGAACCGCTTACTTCTTGCGCAGCTCGTTCAATTCGGCACGCAGCCGTTCGTTCTCTTCTCGCAGCTCTCGCATGGCGGCAGGCAACTCTTCCATCCGAGGCTTTCCACCTCGCATGCCGAACTCGCTAGCGATCCGCTCTTTCTGCGCCACCGTCTCGCGCTCCATCGCTTCGGCTCTCTTCATCAATTCCATCGCCATGTCGTGCATCTCGGCCATCTTCAAATTCTCGGCCGCGACACGCAGGTGCCGGACCCGCCGCATCCCCATCTCGATCTTCTTGGCCTGCTCTTGCAACTCCTCCGGGATCCCCCGCTTGCCATCCCACCCCGACTGTTCGCCACGCTGATGGATCTCATTCACCTGGCGTTCGGTCTGCGCGATCATGTCACGAATCTTTTCGAGTGCCTCGGGGGGCGCTCCCGACTCAGACATCTCACGCTGCTTAACGAGCAGATCCTGCAACCGCCCTTTCAAATTCCCGCCGAGATTCTCGCTCTCTTTCTTCTCACCCCCTTCGGCCTGCGGCTGCTCCTTCTTTTTCATCTCGGCCTTCTTCATCTCGGCCTTTTTCATCTCGGCCCGCTCGGCCTGCTGCGTCAATTCCTTTGCGGCCCGCTCCAACATCTCGGCCTCATCGACGTGTCCCTTTTCGGCGAGCATCGCGGCTTCCTTCTTCATCCCCTTGGCCCGCTCGACCAACTCCTTCGTCTCGTCCGCCCAAAGCGGCGCGGCGGATGCGAAAATCAAGATCCCACACAGGAATCGGGCTTGGCGTATCAATCTCATCGAATCGTCTCCGGTGAATAGAAATCGTAAAAAGCTGCGGCGACGCGAAACCTCGGTTCCGCGTCGCCGCAAGGGTCATCCGTTGGACTTGGTTCGGGGTTACGACTGCGGCTTGATCTCCGCAACCACCGCACCATCGGCAACTTTCCAAGCCCTCAATATACCTTCTTGGCCGCCGGTGAAGACGACGCCACCGTCCGGCGTGACCGCGACCGAGAAAAGGAAATCTCCGGCGGCGGCGAACGACCGAATCGCCTTGCCGTCTCCCGACTCGTGCAACCGGACGTTGCCATCAGCGCCCGATGTCAAGACTTGACCTGTCACCCCGACGAAGCGGATCGAGGTCGCCTCTTTGCCGATCCCAGGGATCGTTCGGGCTTGCGTCCCGTTCTCCGCGTCCCAAACCTTGACGGTCTGGTCAGCACTGGCCGAAGCGAGCGTCGCCGCGTTGTCGTTCCACGCCAACGACAGGACGTGATGGGTGTGCCCTTCCAACGACTTCAGCGCGATCCCCTTCTGCGGGTCGAGGATCCGGACGATTTTGTCGGCCGCCGATGAGGCGAGGAAACGGCCATCGGGCGAAAAACGGACCGCCAACACGGTGTCGCTGTGCACCCCTTCGAATTGCTTGACGAGCTTCCCGTCCTCAGTCGAGAAGAGGACGAGCTGCCCGGTGCGGCTGGGCGGTCCGCTCCCGACCGCGATCAACTTCCCATCGGGATGGTAATCGATCGCCGTCACGCGGTCGGTGATCGGCGATTCCTGCGTCGTGTCGAGCGGGTTGCCGATCGTCCGCCCAAGGACCCAGCGGGGCTTCAATTCCCAACCAAGCCGCTTGCCACCATCACCTAACAGGACGACCGAATTGGCATCGGCAAAGGCGAGCTGCGGGCGACGCGTCCCAGGTGCCGGCAAGACCCCCGTATCAAGGACCGTCCTGGCGACCAACTCTTCCCCTTGATAAACCCGGAGCGACCCGTCGCGATGCAGCGTCGCCAGCCGATCACCCGCCGGAGCGAACGCGATCGTCACCGCGGGATAAGCGTTCTCGCCCAGCTCCCGCTGGTAACGCTGACCCAATCTCGCCAACGATTTCGTTTGCCGAGTCTCGGCCGCGACCCGCGCATCATGCTCGGCAATCAGCGCGACCAACCGGTCGCGGGCTTCAATCCCCGCGTCGAGCGCCTGCTGATGCTTGACGAGCTCCGCGTCAGCATTCTCCTTGGCCGTCTTGGCATCCGTGAACGCCTTCTTCTTCGCTTCCAGCCCGTCGTTGAGCGTCTTCAATTCCGCCTCGGCCGTCACGATCAACTTCTTAAGCTCCGCCTCGGCCGCGGCAAGCTGCGCCTTGACCTCGGCCAACTTCTCCGCCACCTGCACCGATAGCGGTTTGGGCGCATCCGGTGCTGGCGCCGGGGCCGCGGGTGCTGGCGCCGGGGCCGCGGGTGCCGCGGGTGCCGCACCTTCGGGGGCAGGTGCTGCCGGCGCAGCAGGAGCAGCCGGTGCGGCGGGGGCAGGGGCTGCCTGCGCCGTCTTCGCCGCTTCCGCCGCCTTGTTCGCTTCTTCCTCCGCCGCCTTCAATTTCACAGAGGTCTCGTCAACCTTGGGCTTCAAATCGCCGATCTGCTTCGTCAGATCGGCGATCTTCGTTTCGCTCCCCATCAGATCGGTCTGCGCCGCGGCAAACTTGGCGGCCGGCTCTTTCACCGCTTCGGTCGACTTGTCTCGAGTCTCGGTCGCCTTCACAACCGCCATCTCTTCGTTCTCTTTCCGCTTCTTCAAGTCTTCGCTGATCGCAGCCAGACGCTTGAGCAACCCGTCTTGCCTAGCCACATCGCGCGTCGCGTGGTCGTTCCAACGGACCCGGCGTGGATCACCTCGCAGCGTCCGCTTCAATTCTCCCGAAGCCGAATCCCAAACCTTCAACACCCCGTCCCGGGCCGTGGTAACGATCTGGTTCGATCCCTTCGCGACGGCCAAGGCATCGACCGGGGCGCCGGCATCGATCGTCTTCACCGCCGCCGCCGTGTTGGCATCCAAGATCTGTACCGGCCCCGCCTCCGTGGCGACAACCAACAACGGCGTCGCGGCATCGGCCCACGCGATCGCCGTCACGTCTTGAAGCGCCGCCGTCTTGTCGGCCAAGTGCGGCTGGATCATGACGGGCTCTCCCGCGACGATCTGGAACATGTGCACGGCGCCGGCCCCATCGAGAACCGCGACATGCGAAAGCGCCGCGGGGGCGACCAAGGCATCGACGCCACGACCAAGCTCCGTGCGGGCGACCGCCTGTCCGCTCTGCGTGTTCCAAACGATGATGTTCCCGCCAGCATCGACGCTGACGAGCGACTCGCCGCTGTTCTTCAGCGCCATACCGACAACCGGAAGGGTATGCCCACTCAGGGTTGCCTTCGGTTCGGCCGCATCCCCTTCAAATACCTTGATCGACCCGTCCGATTGGGCCACGGCCCGCAGCGGCGAATCGGCCGACAACGCGACCGGCCCCGCGGCACCCGCCGCCCAAGCCTTCGCCCCCAAATCGATCGGCGGGTTGAGCTTATCCCACAGCTTGACGCCGCGATAACCGCCGGTCGCGATCTGCGATCCGTCAGGCGAAAAGGCGATCGCTTGCACCAAATCGATGTCGGCCGCCGCACCACCCGCCGTCTCGGGCAACGAGCTGTCGATGAGCTTCCCGATCTCCGCGAAACCCGCGACCTCATGAACGACCACGCCGCTGCCGCGGCTCGATGCGACATAATGCCCGTCCGGCGAAACGTCGATCGCATAAATCGGCTGGAACCCCTGCGGGATCTTTTGCCACGCCGGCGCGTTGACCAACTTCGCTTCGCCGACCTTCGCCCCCTGCTTGATCCAAAGGCTGATCAGCCCCAGCTCCTGCGGCGATAACGGCTTGGCCCCCGCCGAATTGTCTTCGGGTGGCATCAGCGGCTCTTCCGCACCGGTGGACCTGGCAAGCATCAGGCTCTTCGCCGCATCACCCACCACCAAAGCGGGGCCGTTGTCTCCCCCTTTCAACATCTTGGCGAGCGTCTCCATGTTCAAACCCGCTTCGGCCACCTTCTCGTTGTGGCACGCGAGGCAGGACTTACGCAGCAGCGGTGCCACTTCCGAATGGAACTCGACCTCCTTGTCCCGCTTGGGCTCTTCGATCGGGATCGGCAAATCGATCGCGAAGGCCTGCGTGCCGAGCCCCAAGGCCGTCAGCAGGGCGAAGGCACGGGTCGCAACAAAACGGGTCGCAACAAAACGGGTCGCAACAAAACGGGTCGCAACAAAACGGGTCGCTGCCACGCGGTGCGACGCGCGGCCCATCGTGACGCGTGAAACGCGGCGGGTTCGAAGATGCATCATGGCGCTCATGGCATTTCGGCCAAATCGAGGTTGGCCGCGTTGGTGGGAATGAAGACGGTCATCTCCGCGGCATCCGCCGCGGTGACCGCTTTGAACTTGACTTTGGTCTCGGCCAACATCCAAGGGTTGTAACGCCCCAGCTTCGCGTCGGCCGCTACCTTAAATTCGATCGCCCCTTCCGACTTGTCGGCCGGGATCGTGACCTCGGCAACCGCCACACCCGGCGGCAAATTCCGAGCCCGCAGCACGACCGGATTCCCGCCGCCATCGCGACGGGTCAACGTGACGGGGACCGTCACGTTCGTCCCAGGCTTGATGACGATCGGCTGATCGCCACCCAGCTTAATCGAAACCGGCGAAGTCACCTTGTCGGCAACCGCCAGCGGTAACGATGTCGATAACCTCGCGGTCACAATGTCCCGCGAATCGCCCCGGCCCCAAGTCACCGTCGCCGGGTTCGCGACGCGGACCATCTCGCCCGCCTTGCCGCTAATCTTCAGCGACCCGTTCCAACCGGCCGCCTGGTCCGAAGCGGTGATCGTCAATTGTGCCTCGCTCTGGTTCGCGGCGATCACGACCGGCTTGCATACGACCCCCTCGGGCAATCCCTCGGCCGTCACTTCGATCGGCCCCTCGAACCCCGACTTGCGATAGGCCAACACCCTCACCGTCCGAGTGTCGCCTCGCATCACCTGCGCGCCACGCGGCCGCGTGTTCGCCGCATCGTTGTGCGGGAAAGGAAAGAGCGCCACCAACTGATAATCGGGCTGCGGCTCGCGGATGCTGATCACATACACCGGCTGCGACGCGATCATCGAACCGGTGTCGAGGTTCCGTAGCCGTATCCGATACGTCCCGTCGGCCGGGGCGGCAAAAATCACGATCGGGTCCTTCACCCGCAACCGCATCGCGAAATCGCCCAACAACACCGACTCGTTCGCCGCCGTCACGTCGCTCCAGCTCTCCTTGCCGTCAGCAGCGACTTCTCGCTTCTGGATCGTCAAGCTCGGGTCGACCGCTTGCCCCAACCGCTGCGAGATCACTTCGATCTGCAACTTCTGGCCCGATTTCGCGTCGAACTGAAACGCGACCTGCCCCAGCGATTGACCGAGCTTCGGCTTGGCGAATTGGGAGGCGACGAAGCAAGGCGGGGTCACCGGCACCGACGCGTCCGGCGTCTCCGACAGCGACAACGGGATCGGCGATGGGGCACCCTCCATCGCGCTGCCGATCGTTACCGATTCTAAACCGTCAAACCACGGGACCTGACTCGATCGGGCCGCACCGGCAACCGCTACCGGGTTGGCCGTCACGCCACCAGCACCCGCGGCCACCCACGACAAGTCCCCCGTCTCGATCCGATTCGGCGGCCCCGCCACTTGGTTCGTCCGCGCGTCCTCCGCGTCGACCCGAAGCTGATAAAAAAACGGGTCGCCACCGCGGAACAAGAAATCCTGTACCGACACGACGAAATGGCTATCCGCCGACGCCGGAACGAGCAGGCTCGGGTCAAAACCATCAGCACCCCTAACGCTCTGCAACAATTTGCCACGCGAATCGTAAAGCTTGATCAGCCCGATCATCCGCGAATCGATCCGCTGCGCAAACAGCGTCACCCGCCGAGCACGATCCGCGATCGGCGTGACGCGAAAATGGTCGATCGCCGCCGCCGTCGCCCGGTTTTCAAAAATCCACGGCGATCCGGCGGCCGGCGGAGGCTCAGGCTGGGTCGCCTGGTCCTTCGACTTCCCAACAGCCGGCGCGGTTACGACCGGAAATTTTGTGACCGTAACAATCCGTGGGTTGCTGACCCCATAAGCCCCCGCCGCGAAGACCTCATATCGCCCCGGCGGGACGTCGGCGGGAACCGTGACTTTAAACGTCCCCCACTGCGGGACCGGCGCCGCGTTTTCGCCTTCACCCGGCTTGGTGACGACTTCGGCGGTGATCCGCGGGTCCGAAAAAATCAGCTTCCCGACCTGATCGAGATGATTGCCACCCCCGACCACCATCTCGACTTGTCCGCCGGCCACCACCGCCGTCGGCCGGACCCAACCCAGCTCGATCTCGGGGAATTGGGCCGAAGCCGACCCTGCAAACAGGGTTCCAACGACCAGCATCAGAAGCAAAGGCTGGATTTTCGCACGAAAAGCGATCAACTCGGGCACGGCCTGCTCGCTAAAGGGGTGGGAAATTTTCTTTGGCGGGACACGATCGGTCAGGCAACTTCTGCCGGTCGGGCTCCCTCTATGATACACCGAAACCGATCCGTCGCGCTGAAACCGTGCCCCCCAAAACCGAAAAAGAGCCGACGCGGCGAATGGTCGCGTCCGCCCGATTCGGCTGCCATCACGGCCCAATTCCCCTTTTCACCGGGCCTACCTGCAACACCTCCCCAAAAAACCGGCCCCTCCACGCCCGCCGTGCCTCGAAAATTCCTGGGTGCAAGCCGCCCGCCAGCTCGCGAGGCTCATAACCTCAAGGTCGCAGGTTCGAATCCTGTCCCCGCAACTTCTCGCTCCGATCCTTAGCGATCGGAAAAAACGCGTTTCCTGCAAGGCCGGCGACCAAAATCGCCGGCCTTGTCGCGTTTTATCCCCAGTCCTGCCAACGACTTACGTCACAAACCCCCGGCTCGGACTCTCTCCCATAGGCCCAGGCCGCCGACCCCAAACCGCCGGCCAAATACCCGCGACACCCCCCTAGTGGGCCATAAAAGCTGACCCGGCTCAGTGTCTCTATCCCGCGACGTTATGAGCTGTTGTTACCGCTCAATCGAAAGCAACCCCGTTTTTACGGGAAAAACCGCATGTCTCTAAAATGTCT
>JBEIRZ010000120.1:0-12225 GCA_040375695.1 Planctomycetaceae bacterium | reverse complement strand
TGGGCCCGTATCCCCGCTGAGTAAGACGGGGGATTTCGGGGTCGGGCTGCTGCCGGCTGACGCTGGGCTTTTCGAAATTGTTGTCGATGAGGCCTGCGACGACGCGAGCTCATCGGCGGGTGTGGCGATCTCCCTGGTTCGTTTTCGGCCGGGTGTTTGCGGCCGCTGGGGGGCCGGGGTCGCGGCCCGGACGGCGACCTTCGAGGGCGTGCCCCCCCCATGTCGGTAACTTCGAAAGGCAGAGAACGCGACGACGGCCAAGACCGATGCCGCCAAGCTCGACCAAACGGCGGTGCTGATGTTCCGGCGGGACTTCCCTTCTGAGGGTTCTCCCAAGCCTTGAGGACGGACCGGCGCGCGGCGGGCAGATTCTCGGAGGACGGCTTCGGTGAAATCGCGACGTGGCGGCGCCGTTTGCGAGTCGCGTTCGAAAAACGCCTGCAGCATCGCGTCCAGAGCCCGATCATCGGCCTCCGAAAGCCCTTCGGGGCGGTCTGACGGTTGGTCATGTAGGCCGTTGGTCATCGTCCGAAAAAGCCCATGGGTATAGGAGATCGCATCATCGTTCGGTTTCGGCCTCGGGCCAGCGGTTTCGCTCGCCCGGGTCGCGTTTGTTCTTCAATTCGGTCAGTTTGGATTGGACGCAGTCTCGAAGCTGCTGTTTGGCCCGCTGCATCAGGTTTCGCGCCCCGTGTTCACTGATGCCGAGTTTCTCGGCGATCGAAGCCCGACTGGCGTTTTCCGCGAATCGCATCTGCAGCGCCAAGCGGGCTCGGTCGGTGATCGAATCGAGGCAAATCCGTAGGCAGTCGATCCCTTCGTCGCCGCTCAGGTCACTACCGGCCCAGCGGTCCCATATCTCGTCGAGCGGGTCGTCGGTGACAATCGTCTTGACGCGGCCCCCTTTGCGGTGGTGGGTGATCAACAAATTTCGGGCTGTCCTGCGGAGGTAGGCCGCGGTCGCGCTCTGGCTCCATTGCGAGAACGATTCCTGACAAATCACCTTCACCAACGTTTCTTGAGTCAGGTCATCTGCCAGCGAATCGTCGCAACCGAGCATTCGTAGGTATCGCCAAATGCCGAGTTGGTGGCGGCGGATCAGTTCTTCCGCCGTAAGTACTTTCTCGGGGGGTGGTCGCTCGTCAGGTTCGTCACTCACAGATCGATTCACACCGAGCGTAACGGGAAGCCTGCCAAGAGGCGGATGGGCCTCCCTCTGTGTTAGGCGAGCAATTCCTGAATGACCTTGCCGCCGCCAGCGATCTTCATCGGTCGACCGTTTTTGGAAGTGTAAGTCTTATCGAGAGAAATACCCAGTCCCTTGCAGACGGTCGACATCAAATCTTCGCTGGTGTAAGGGGTCCCTTCGACTTCGGTGCCATCGCTACTGGTTTGGCCGACCGCGATTCCCCCCTTGATGCCGGCACCGCCGACGACGACCGACCAGGAACGTGCCCAGTGGTCACGGCCCGAGGTCTGGTTGATGCGGGGCGTGCGGCCGAACTCGCCCATCCAAATGATCGCCGTGTCCTTGAGCAGATCCCGTTGCGCCAAGTCTTCGACCAAGGCGCTCATCGCGCGGTCGAGTTCCGGGAGCTTGGTGTCGCTCAGGGTGTTGAAAATGTTGTTGTGGTTATCCCATCCGCCCAGGTCGACCTCGACAAAGGGGACCCCTGCTTCGACCAATCGTCGGGCAAGGAGACAACCTTGTCCGAAGCCCCGTTCGCCGTAGCGTTCCTTCATCTCCTTGGGCTCTTGATCGACCTTGAACGCCTTCATCTGTTCGCTGGTCATCAGATCGAGCGTTTTGCGGAGGACCTTCTGGTGTTCACCAGCCGGGCTCGCCGCCGGGGCGCCGCCGCGGGTCTGTTTGATGAAACCGCTTTCGATCAAGTCGAGCGCGGCGACTCGCTGTGCCAAGCGGCGGTCATCGATCTTCAGTGATAAGTCTCGGATCTGCCCGTTGCTGCTTACCGAAAACGGGGCCCAGGCCATCCCCAAGAAGCCGGGGCCCGAGCCGCCGCCCCCGATATGAACGAAAGGCGGGATCGCGAGCTCTGGTCGCTGCTCGAACAGTTCGTGCGCGATCACCGAACCGTAGCTCGGGTGCTCGATGCTGGGGTTGGGAACGTAACCGGTCTGCATGTAATAACGGCCGCGGTTATGGTCGGCCTCGCGGGTCGACATCGATCGGACGATCGACAGGTGCTTCATCTGAGCCGCGACCATCGGCAGGTGTTCGCAGATCTGCAAATCGCCCGTCGTG
This sequence comes from Planctomycetaceae bacterium, assembly GCA_040375695.1. Lineage (GTDB taxonomy): Bacteria > Planctomycetota > Planctomycetia > Pirellulales > Pirellulaceae > UBA6163. The sequence goes on along the minus strand of JBEIRZ010000120.1, from coordinate 9,959 downwards.
CTGATCGGGCGAAACGGCCCGCCGGTCGGGGCGCCAGGCTTGAGGTCCCACAGGTCGATCGTCGAGGGACCGCCGCCCATCCACAGGAGGATTGCCGACTTACGATTCTTGCGCAGCTCTTCCGCGTTGGCCGCCATCGCGGTGCTGAACGACAACGCCGTCGAGGCCATCGCCGCGGAACCCGCGAGGTGCTGCGCGAAATGCCGCCTAGTCATGCCGCTGGGCGTGGAGAACTGAGAAGAGAGGTTCATCGAAATTTTACCCTGGCGTTAGTGTTGCATGATGAATTCGTTGCTGTTGATGATCGCCCACCACATGTCTTGAAGCATCGCGATCTCGTCACCTTCCCGGGCCGTTAACAACTTCGAAGCGACCATCAATTCGTCCTTCGAAGCTCGTCTGCTGAGGCCTGCCAGGAAAAGGTGATTGACCCGGGCCCGGGTGTTTCGGTTTTGTGACATCACCGTCTTGAGGAATCCGCCATCCTCTTCGCTGATCGCTTGGCGGGTCAATTCGCCATTAAAAAGCATGAGTGCCTGGGGGATCGACCCGTTGAACGTGGTCGCCTCGTCCCCCTCGTCGGTCCCGAAAGCGACGACGAATTGCTGCATCCAGCGGCGACGCTCCTGTTCCTGACGTTCGTAACTTCCGGCCGCCTTCGCGCCGCTCGAAGTCACCAGCGATTGATAGAGCTGTTCCGCGGTCATCTGTCGCAAGTAAAAGTGCGAAAACTTCGGGGCCTCACCGACCGTAGGGTCATCGACCTCGTTCGCGGCGCTGTGCCGGGCGGCGAGCTGGTACGGCTTGCTGAGCACGATCCACCGCATCAACTGTTTACAGTCATGACTGTTGCCCCTCACCTCTTTCGCCAAGTATTCGAGCAAGTCCGGATGGCTGGGGGCGTTGTGAGGACCTATGTCATCGACCGGCTTGGTGAAGCCGTGACCCAGGAAGTGGGACCAAAACCGGTTGACCATCATCTTGTCGAGGTAGGGGCTGGCCACGATCAGCTTCCCGAGTTCCAACCGTCGATTGACTTCGCTGACGTAACCGCTCTTGCCGATCTCGGTGTCATCGACGAAGACGGGGTACGCGGTCTTGATCAAGCCGTTGCGAAGCTCGTAATAGATCAACGCATCGCTAGGGTCTCCCCCCTGCCCTTCATAGTCCTGACTCACCAGTTCGGCATGATCGACGTCGTTCGTCCCAGGGACGAAGCGTCGCAAGGCTCGGGTCTGGCGGAAGAACGCGTTGAAGTCCCAGAACTTTTGCTGCTTCCCCTGATTGAACGGGTGGTTGTGGCACTGCGTGCATTGGACCTGGAGCCCAAGAAAAACTCTGGACGTCGAACTGGTCGCGAGCACCGCGTCTTCGGCGTTCACCTTGTCCGCGAGGAAGTTCGCCGCCCCGTTAAACTTCGGAGCCCCTGGCTTGGTCGCGCCCTCCGCGGTCACTAATTCGAAGACCATCCGATCGTAGGGCTTGTTCGCCGCGAACGAATCGCGCAGGTATTTCATCATCCCGTCGCGGCTGGTGAGCGAATCGCGCTCGGTGCCACCGCTCCGGCCGATCAGGACGTTGCACCAGACCGTTGCCCAATGGTTCGCATACTCTTCAGCGTAGCGGTCGTCTTCGAGCAGGCGTTCGGCCAAATTCGACCGACGCTGGGCGGCATTATCCGCCAAGAATTCGTTCAGCTCGTCGACCGAGGGGATCCGGCCGATCAGGTCAAGAAAGACCCGGCGGCACCACCGATCGTCCTCGACTTCCGGGGCCGGCTTGATCTCAAAGTCACGCCACTGCTGCTCGATCGCCGAATTGATTTCGGTCACTTGTGGCGGAAGCGTCGGGGATGCCCCACGCGAATCGCCCACCCCAAGCCCGCCGAAAAGGACAGCATGTAACGAGAGCAGCACCCAAGGACGCGGAATGCGAACTAAAAATCTCATAAAAAGAGACCATGCGGTGCGAGGCGAAAACGAAAACGATTCCTTCTGCCGTCAAGCTAATAACGAAGGACTGTGCGGGGGGGTACCCAAAATTCCCTGCCGAAAACGGACGTCCAAGATTTACCGCCCTAAACGCACTCCGTCCATTCTACACCTGCCGCCTGCAGGAATCGATTCGGTTCGGCAGGGGGTCAAAGTAAAACCCGCTGCCGCGATCGCGGGTTGGTCCACCGAGAGAAGTTGGGGCCAGTGGGGACAGACGGCTAATGGCTTTCAGAATTGCACTGCTGGGCCCCCTCTCGATTACAGGGGCCCGTTTTCGTCCTTAAGCCCGGTGCAGGCGGGCCTGGGTCGCGGCCGCGGGCTCTATTTGCCGCGATTGATCAGGTCCATCACCTCACCACGGCTCTTCGAATCGCTCCGGAAGATCCCGCGGACGGCGGAGGTGATGCAGAGGCTGCCGGGCTTGCGGATCCCCCGCATCGTCATGCACGAATGGGTCGCTTCGAGGACGACCGCGACACCCCTCGCTTCGAGGCGGCTTTCCATAAGGTCCGCAATCGTCTGGGTCATCCGTTCTTGGACCTGTGGGCGGCGAGCGACTTCTTCGACAAGTCGGGCGAGTTTGCTGAGGCCGACGACCGAGCCCTTCGGGATGTAGGCGATGTGGGCGACGCCGGTGAACGGAAGCAGGTGGTGTTCGCACATGCTGCAGAAGCTGATGTCGCGGACTAGGACGATTTCGTCGAAATTCTCGGCGAAGACTTTGGCCAAGTGCCGTCCCGGGTCGTGCCGCAAGCCGGCAAACATCTCGGCGTACATCCGGGCGACACGGGCGGGGGTTTCGAGCAGCCCATCGCGATCCGGATCTTCGCCAACGGCAACGAGGATTTCGCGGACCGCCTTTTCGATCCGCTTGAGGTCGACGTGATCGGCGTTGGGGGCGTTCTTGTCGACGAAGGTCGGCGAAAGGGGGCCGGTCGACTTTTCAGGCCGGGCCGGGTTGGTTTGAATCGGTGCGGAGGATTCCATGTTGGGTGATTCCTGGGGGCCTGGGTCGATCGGTTGTTGGGGTCGCATCGGCGCGTAGTTCGTTAGAGATCTTAGGGGGAAAGTCACTGGGACTTCCCCAGGTCTCGCAGGAATACCCGCGACCTATGTTAGCCGCTTGCCAAGTCCCGGCAACGGCGAAACCGCAGCGTCTCTCTGTGGGCTACCCCTTGGAGCCACCCGATCAATTGAGGCTAAAGGGAGGTGGGAACTCGGGTCGAGACGGGGTCGTGGGGGGCGAATTGGCCGCCCCGCTGGGGTGTTGGGACGGGCCCGATGTCGGCTTCGAAAACCGTCGCAGAAGTTCGGCCAAGAGGATCGCACGCTGGGCAACGTCGTTTTGTTCGAGGAGTTTCAGCTTGGCGGATGTTCCCAGTGGGAGGGTGAACGCGATGATATCGGTGATCGGGCCCAGTCCCATTTGGCTGGCCATCAGTTCGTGCAGGTTCTGTTGGACCGCGGCGCTGGCCGGTATCGCCGACGCGAACGCGTCAAGGACTTCCGATTTCAGCCTGATCGCTGTCGGCGAGTCGGGGGGCGGGGCGAATTCGGGGAGCAGTTCGATTTCGGCGACGCGGAAAGGTTGGTCGGTCTTCAGTTCGCGGATCACCCGAGCCCGTCGGGCCCCGATCAGCAGGATGTTGTAGGTGCCGCTTTCCGTTTCGGCGTGCGAGACGACCTTTCCGATGCAGACCATGGGGTGGATCGCCGGAGGCGACTTGGGACCCCCGGATGAACCCCCGATTAAAGTCGCCATGCCGATCAGTTTGTCGGTTGCCATGGCGTCATCGAGCATTTCGCAATACCGCGGCTCGAAAATGTGGAGCGGCTGCATCGCGTGTGGGAAGACGATCAGATCGGGCAGCGGAAACAGCCGCAGCCTTCCGGAAAAGTCGTCGGGGATTTTGGTGACATCGTCAAAACTTGACATGAGGGGCTGCGGGAAAGTGTGTTGGGGTTCGGGTCCGTCGGGTGTGGTCCGTCGTCGGGGCCACGCTCCCGGGCGGCTGTGCGGCTCTAGGCGGGGTGACACCGACCGTTTTTTGCGGGCTGTCCTATCAGTTTAATCCGCAAGGGATGGCGAGTCGTTGACAGGCCCCCCTGCCGAGACCCACAATTGAGCGACAGGAATCTTCCCTGGGTAGGCTCTGACGCGGGCTTGCCCCTCACCGTTACTCTGGCATCGGTCGGCAAAGATGATCCTATCAGGCGAGGAGATACGCCGGCATCTGGGGGCCGACATTGTGATCGAGCCGTTCAACGCGGACGATCTCAACCCGAATAGCTACAATTTGACCTTGCATGACGAACTGCTCGTCTACGAAGAGGTCGTCCTGGATGCCGCCTCACCCAATCGCTACGCGAGGTTGCGGATCCCCCCGGAGGGTTTGACGTTGCACCCCGGCCAGCTCTACCTCGGAAGGACCGCGGAATGGACCGAGACGAAACGTTTCGTCCCGCGGATCCAAGGGCGGAGTTCCTTGGCGAGGCTCGGCCTTTTCATCTGCCCAGGGGGCAGCCTTGGGGCGGTCGGGTATCGGGGGACATGGACGCTCGAAATGTTCGTCATTCAACCGGTGAAGGTTTACCCGTCGATGAAGGCTTGCCAGATCTACTTCCACGAACTCGTTGGGGATTTGGCTTCGTACGAAGGCGGGAAGTATCAGGACAGCAATGACATCCAGCCGAGTCAGATGTATCGTGAATTTGGCGGTGAGCCCCGAGACCAGCAATTGGAGCTGAGTTTCGAGGAACGGTTGCGTTTCTGAATCGGGACCGGGCCGCAGTGCACTTGCCACTCCCCGCTGCTCAGCGTGGGGCGCGTTTACTCTCGGCGTGTTTCGACACCCCACGATAGAGGAAAACTCGTCTGGGGGCCAAGCCTGCCGCGGCGAACAGTTTGTTGATCGCCGTCATCAGCTTGTCCCAGTGATCGAGGAGGTCAGGGACCTCGAACGTGCCCGCGTCGCTGCGGCCAAACCCCCTTTCGCTGACCCGAACCTGGGCCCCGAGGTGAAGCAATGCCTCCAAAGCTAGGTGTTCCCGACGTTCGCGCCCCGTGAGCCCGGCGTCGTCATAAACCCAGACCTGGTCCCCGAAGGACTCGTCGAGCAGACGCAGCGCCGCCGATTCGGCGCAGTCGGCGAGTACGAGCAGGTGATGGCAACCGCAACTGACGTAGTACTTAGGCATCTTCGTTTCTTCCATGATCGGATCGTTTGATCGGGACGCGGTCGGCGACCCAGGTCGCCGCAGGGGTCTCTCGGCCCCTGACATAACAAGGATCGCACCCCGGGATGACTAGATTGGTCATCCGGCGAAACGTTTTTTTCCTCAGAGTCAAAAGCCCCGTCCCGGCTCGACACCCTGACGATTCGGGCGAAATCCGCCGTCGGCCGCTGAGGAAATTTGGGGTAGATGCGGAATTTGTATTGGCCCACATCGGGAATCTTGCTTCGGGTTGTAACGATTCGTTGCATCTGGCCGGATGCGCCGGCCGAAACGAAGCATGTTCGGTGGTGCATCCGCATCGGAGCCGACATCGGAACAACCAATCACATCCTGTCCGCGGGAAACGCTTGCGGTCGGGCTCGTTCGGAAGGAATCGACGATGAACCGTTGGCAATGGATGGCGTCCTTAGGGATCTTGTTATTCAGTTCGACCGGGTGTTTGCATCATCACACCCGTCACCAGGCGGCTTGCGGCCCGGAGTGCTCGGAGTGTGATCCGGGTAAGGCGTGCGGCCCGATGGGTTGCCGCCGCCCGGTGCGCGACGCGTTGGGGAACATTTTCGCATGTGGCTGTGGACGGACGGGGTGCGTCCCGGGGCCCGTCGGTTGGATGCAGGGAGGATTGAACTACAGCAGTCACCTCTGTCCTTCGTACGGGACGGCCGGACATGGTTGCGGCACCGGGGCCTTCGCCGCGGGGATGGCGCACGGGGAAGCTTGTGCCAGCGGCGCATGCGGCTCGGCCGGCGCGATGGCTGGCGGTGCTTGCGGGGCGGGAGGCGTGCCGACCGGATTACCGGGGAGCGGCCCAGGGGGATTGGCCGGGATGCATCCCCAACCGCCGATGATCAACCCGGGGCCGCCGTCGGCCCAGGTCGCGTATCCGTATTACACCCATCGTGGGCCTCGGGATTTCCTCTTGGACAACCCGCCATCGATCGGTCGCTAGTCGCCGGAGCGACGCACGATTTGGTTTCGGCCGATTGACGGGTGGGGGCGTTGCTACCGCAGTTCCCCCAACCGCGGGGCGGCAATTGGCGATTCGGGGTTGTGGTGCCGCCGCGGGTCACGCGGGTTGGCGGCCGTCCGTTGCTCCTGGCGTTTTCTTCGTCGCCGGGATTGCGTGCGCCGTCTGGTCCCGTCCTGGGGTATGATCACAACGGTTTGGTTTTGTTTTGATCGAGCATGCGTGAGCGTTCGCCGTGGCAACAGATTTTCGACTCAAATCGCAGCTACCAGAATTGACCCAGCGGATCGTGGCGACCTATTCGCCCGACGACGGGATGAACCATCTGGGTCATTGTCCGCTGCCGAGTTACGAGGAGATTATCGAGGCGCTGTTGGACCTGAAGGATATTCTCTATCCCGGTTACCGACGGAAGGTGGGGCTGCATAGCGGCAACATCGTTTATCACGTCGGCGGTTTGATCGATTCGTTGCACGACCGCCTCACGGTCCAAATCGGACGGGCCTTGCAGCATGAAGACCGGGTGACTCGAAAGCACCGCGACTGCGAGACCGGTTTTGATTTCGAGGCGAAGGGCCAAGCGATGACGCTGGAGTTCCTGAAACGGATCCCCGAGCTTCGCAAGACACTCGCGACCGATGTGCGGGCCGCTTTCGAAGGGGACCCGGCATGCCAAACGACGGACGAGGTGGTTTTTTGCTACCCCGGTTTCGCGGCCACGACCGTCTATCGGATCGCACACTTGCTGCTGGAATTGGGTGTCCCGTTCATCCCCAGGATGATGACGGAATGGGCGCACAAACAGACCGGGATCGACATCCACCCCGGGGCGACGATCGGCGAGTTCTTTTTCATCGACCACGGGACGGGTGTGGTGATCGGTGAGACGTGTGAGATCGGCCGTCACGTCAAGATTTATCAGGGGGTGACCCTCGGTGCCCTCAGCTTCCCGACCGACGCGGACGGGCAATTGATCCGGGGTCACAAGCGACACCCCACGATCGAGGACCGCGTGGTGATCTATGCCAACGCGACCGTGTTGGGCGGCCGCACGGTTGTCGGTCACGACAGCGTGATCGGGTCGAGCGTGTGGTTAACCAGGAGCGTCTCGCCGCATACCACGGTAACGCTCGAAAAACCGCAGTTAAAGGTTCGGAACGCGATCAGCGATGCCGAAGTCCTGAACGCCGATCTCAATTTCCAGATCTGAGCGCGGTTGGAGGGAATCGTAGCGGCCCGACCGGAGGGGGATCGGCTAGGCCGATTCACTTGGCCAGCGATACGCGGATGATCTCCTTGTCGTTGCGGATGAAGACCGATCGGTCGGCGTAGGCGGGGGCAGACCAGACGATCTCGCGCCCGTAAGCGGTCCCGGTGGGTGCGATCAGGTGAGACCGATCGATTTCGGAGTAACCCTCGGGCGAGAGTGATGCGATCACCAAGTCGCCTGCTTCGGTAAAGAGCCAATAGCGATCGCCGTGGCGGACGATAAAGGCTGTCGCAGAATCCTGTGGCCGACCGGGGAGCGGGCCGCCCCCTTGCCAGCGGATCTCACCGCTGGGGATCGCGACGCATCGCATTTCTCCGTTTTCGTGAAAGCCGTAGAGGTGGCCGTCGGCGTGAAAGGGCTGGACATTGACCGCCGACAGCCCATGTTTTTGCTTGTCTTGCCAGACGACTTCGACATCGGGCTTGTCGCTGCGGAGTTTCAGCAGCAGGTTGCGAGAACGGAAGCCGCCGATGTAGAGATAATCGCCGGACCGGACCGGGGCCATGATGATCGATCCGTAATCGGCCGTGTAGGGTGCGGTCCAGTAGCGTTTCCCCGTTTCGGGATCGACCCCGTCGATCCCGTCGGGGCGAGTCAGGAGCAATTGTCGGACCCCAGCCGCTTCGATGATCGTCGGCGGCGAGTATCCCTGTTCCCGGGCCGACCCTGAGGACCAGATCTCGGCGCCGGTGAGCTTGTCGAACGCGGCGGCGTGAGCCACGTCTTTGCCCACGACGCAGATCAGACGGTTCCCGTCGATCAGCGGGTGACCGGCGTAACCCCACATGGCCGCCTTGGTGCGGTAATCGGCCTTCAGGTCGCGTGACCAAACCACCTTCCCGTCTTCGGCATTGAAGCAAAAGAGGTTCCCTTCGGCGCCGAGGGTGTAGACCCGATCGCCGTCGACCGTCGGCGTGCAGCGCGGCCCCGCGGGGTAAGAGATCGTGTAGGTGACAGGGTATTCATGTTTCCATCGAATCTCACCGCTCGCCGCATCGAGACACAGGACACGTTCGGTCCCGCTCGATGCCTTGCGGTCGAAATTCGGATCCTTCGAATCCCCTTGGCCGACGACGTAATCGGTAACAAAGACCCGTCCGCCGCTCACCGCAGGCCCGGCATAACCGCCGGCAACCTGGGCCCTCCACATGACCTTGGGGCCCCCTTCGGGGAACCGATCGAGGATCCCATCTTCGCGCCAAACGTTGTCCCGCTTGGGGCCCATCCACTGGGGCCAATCATCTCCCCAAGCGGCTGGCGTCAGGAGGAGGCACCCGAGGGCCACGGCAGCGATCCGCCCGGCCAGGATGGCGATCGGCCTAGCCAAGATGGGGATCGGCGCGGGCAAAGGTTTCGAAACGATCCGCATCATCGAAGTTCTCCTTGGTCTGATCGATAGGGACAAATCGGCTTTAAGCTTTGGTGTCGTCGTAGCGGATGACCTTCACGCCGCGCCGGCCGCTGGGGAGTTTCGCGGTGACGTTGATCTCGGTGATCGCGTAACGCCCCGGAACCCATCGCTGGTTGCTTTTCGTCGAAAAGATCTGTTGCGGCAAGACGAGCCGTTCTCCGGGGAGGATCGGCGATTGCCGGTATAGAAAGTATTGGCCGTTGATGTCGACGGTCAGGTTAGGAAGTTCGTGTGCGGTGCGATTGTGGATCACGATCACTTCGGTCAGGATCGCCCCTTGGCCCCCGACCGCTTCGACCGGTTCGCGGGCCACCGTCACATCGACATCCAAAGCGGTATCGCTCGCCTTGCCGAACATCGCCGCGTAGCCGCTGAGGGCGACCAGCGGCACGAGGCAGGTCATCAGCAGGAGCAGCGTCAGGACGCGGGGCGAGAGCCTACGGGTCGGGGCGATGGTGACCAGGTCGGCGGGAAGGGTTGCCCCCCCGTTTTCCCCGACCGCGGCGACGGCCGCGATGGGTTGGGCTGGCGTCGGTTGGGGATCGGTTGGGTTGGAATCGTTCAAAATCGGCCTCGCTCCGATTGCGAGTTAGCGTTAGCGTTGGTAGATCGGCAAGTAATGATAGGTAACGCTCAAGCTCAGCACTGCCAAGGCCGTGGCGTAGGCTGATCCGTAGTTCCGTTCTTCCCCGCGGGTGCTCGACCACGAGCCGTCGGCGTTCTGTTCACCCAACAGGAGTTGGCTCACTGTGGCCGCGGCGTTTTCGCCATGACGCCCGCCACGCTGGTGCATCGCCTGGGCGAAGTAATAGGTCCCGTAATAAAAAAAACGCTCATCCAGTTTCGGCGGGTTCAGGAGCAACCAGTCGGCGGCCGAGAGTGCCAAGGGGGAGTCGTAGCGGCCACAGACCTGCATCGCCAAAAGCCCTGCGGCGGTCATCGCGAATGTCGGGCGGTTTTGTCCCGGTGTGTAGCTGAAACCTGCGGGTGACTCGCGGGGTTGGCCATCGGCGTTCAGGGGTGACGTGAACGACATTTCGAGATAGCGGACCGCTTGGTCGATCGCTTCGCTGGGGATCG
>JBEIRZ010000631.1:0-1784 GCA_040375695.1 Planctomycetaceae bacterium | reverse complement strand
GGGAGTTGATGGGTCGGTGAAAGTCGAGGGGGAATGACGAATCATACGTCCTGTTGCCCGGGCCCCTGCAATCCGGGCCCATGCAATCCGGGACCCTGCAATCCGGGTCCATGCAATCTGGGTCCCTGCTTTAGGGGCGTAGGACTTCAGGGCTTACGGGCAACTTCCGCGAAACCGGGTCGATTAAGACAGTTGGGCCTGCCGTGCGAGCAGTTCGGTCACCGGGATCGGGATCCCGCGCAATTGTCCTTCGAAGACGATCTGTCGGCCGAGCATCCCTTGGAAGTCGGCGATGATCATTCGATTACGCCTAGCCTTGACCAATTTTACGGCGACGACCAACGGATCGCCCGGGAGGACGACGCCGCGGAATTTGACATTGTCGACGCCACCGAAGCCGACCATTTCACACCCCAGCAAATCGAACCGCTGAGTGAAATAGCTTGCGACCTGGGCCGCCGCTTCGATCATCATCATCCCGGGCATCAACGGCATGCCGGGCATGTGGCCGCGGATCCAAAACGAATCATGGGTCGTTTTGGCTTTCGCGGCGCACCGCTGCTGCTCGGTGTCTTCGAAGAGGATCACCTCCAGCTGCTCCATCTCGAAGCGCTGTGGGTTCATCTTGCGAATCGCCTCGATATCGGCAATCGGATGATCCAGATCGTACAGATCGGGATCGACCAAATATTCCGACTTTGCCACGGCTCAAGTCTTTACCTTGCGGCGTTTTGCCTTGCGTGCCTTCGCATTGGCGGGCCTTGACCCGTGATTCGCTTTTTTCAACTTGTGGTGTGGTTTTGCCATCGTCGGCTCGTCAAGGATGAAATGGTGAAAACGTTTCGGAGCTGTCTCCGAAGAAGACTCGGTATCGTACCGCGGATCGGTTTTTTTTCCAACGGACCAGCGGCTAAAAAATCGCGGATCGGCCGCAAAAGCAGATCCGATTTAACGCAGATAGACCCCCGGCGACGCGACACTTCCGGGTCGGTAATCGCCTTGCGAAGATCCGGTGCTCGTTTGCGGACCGGTGGCGGGTCCAGCCCCCTGCCCGGCCGCCGGGCTTTCGGCCGGTCGCGACGTGGCGGCTGGGGGGTAGGTCCCGCCCGATCCTGGGGGCGATCGCCAGTTTTTACCTTGCGGTGTGCCCAAAGTTTGTCCCTGAAAATACCCCCTCGGCCCGACACTCCCTTGGTCCGGCTGCGGCTGCGAAGCGCTGTAGAGGCCGCCTGGGGTGGGGCCACTGTGGGTGCCGCCGGAGGGTGAGGCCGCCCAGCCGTCACGCAGCGACGGGGGCGAGGATGGCGTTGCCGCGGTCGTGATAGGGGCCGAGGCGATCCCGAAAGAGGCTGCCGGCGACGCCGAGGTGCCCCGGAGCGAGGCGGTCGAGGCGACAGGGATGCCGGCTTGTGGATCGACCACCTTGGCAGCCCCTTGTTTCAAACGGGAATACCACCCCGATTCACCTGCCGAAGGGCCAACACCTGCCGAAGGGCCAACACTTGACGAAGGGCCATCACTGCGCGGTTGTGGCGTTGACATGGCGAGCGAGTTGATCGGGGCTTGGGCTGAGGCGGCTCGGGGCGTTGGCACGGCTTTCGCGGCCGGGGCTTGCGTCGCCGCCGCGAGTGCGACGTCTCCTGGGCGGGTCGGGGCCTTCACGAAGGCATCGATCGGCCCGTTCCCTTGTGCGACCCAAGCGAGCCAAAGCTGTTGCAGCTCCGCCAGCGAGTCGTAGCCGTAGTGCTGGCGGACGTTCGCGGTCCAAGATGGGTTGCGGAAGT
>JBEIRZ010000025.1:0-27734 GCA_040375695.1 Planctomycetaceae bacterium | reverse complement strand
GGAGATGTTTAACGCCATTTTGCGTGGCGCGGCGGATCGCCTGCTCGTCGGGGGCGGGGAGCTTGAGCGCGTCGAGGACCTTTTCTTGGGCCACCAGTGACAGCGGCGCCCCGGCGACGAGCCAAGCGAGCAAAAAGAGCGAAACGTACCGGGCCCGATGGCTCATCGTTCTTGCCCCTGTTCGGCGATCGCCCGGAAATAGGCTTCGATCTGGCGACGGTATTCGGGCGAGACTTCGATCCGGCGTTGGACGCTCGTATCTTCGGCCTCCAGCCGTCGCAGGCGGCCCCACTCCCCGCCGCCGCGAGCCCCGGCCTCACCGAGTCGGAACGAATCGGGGTCGCTGCCGATGCTGCCCAGGCCCGACCGCGATGAGGCGGCGGTACCCGGTTGGCCTTGGGCGGGGTCGCCCTGTTGGGACGCGTTTTCGCCCTGGGGACCGGGCGAGGACTCGTTTGCCGGCTGTTGGTTCGGCAGGGTTCGATTCATCGCCATCTGCTGCATCTGTCGACGGGCTTCCGAGGCCAGTGTCGGCGAGGAAGGTTGGTTCTGGCCGGACTGATTCGCCGATCCCGAGGGGTTGGCCTGGGACCCGGATGCGAGCTGATTCCCTTGCTGGTTCGATTGCGCATTGGGGTCGGTGTCACCGTTGGCTTGCTGTTGTTGCCCTGCCTGCTCCGATTGCCCCGGCTGTTGGGATGGTTGGGGTTGTCCCTCTTGGCCGCGGCGTGATTGGGTCAGGGAGCGATCGAGTTCGTCGAGGGTTCGGGCGAGCTGGTTGGCCGGATTGGCGGACTCCTCCCCCTGCTGGTTGTTGTCAGCGGATGGGTCGGGACCCATCTTTGCGAGCTGATCCGCGAGGGCTTTGGCCTGCTGGGCGATCGCCGCTTCGGCATCCCGAAGTTTCTGGGCCGCGGCATCCGCGGGGGCAGAATGTTGGGGCTGTTGCTGTGCCGTGGAAGCGGTATCGGCGAGCGCTTGGGTCGCTTGGGCCACCGGTTCTTGGGCGACTTTGGCGACGGCCTGGGCGACATCGCTGATCGGCTGGTGCGGGGTTTCGCTTTGGAGCCGCTGGAGATGGCGAGCGGAACGTTGGAGATTTTCGGCGGCGCGGCCGACCTCGCTTTCGACCTGGGCTTGGGTTTGGCGGGAGTTCGCCAGCGGGGCGGCCTCGCCCAGGACGGGGGCCGCCTCCGCGGCACGCTGCGCGGCCGCCGCGAGCGAATCCCTCTGTGCGGCGATCTCTTCGGCCGCCCGGTCGAGCATCGCCTCGGTCAGTTCCCCTGCGGGCCTCGGGGTGTCGAGGGCTGGCAGGGGTGTCCTGCCGATTTCCGCCAGTTGCTCGCGGGTCCGGTTGGCCTCCTCGCGCCGGCGGTTCGATTCTTCCTGGGCGATCCCCTCCTTCGTTTTTTCTCCTTCGACCTTCCGTGCGGCGGCGTCGCGAAGGCGTTTCAGCTCCGGGTCGTCAGGTTTTTGGTCGAGCCGTTTTTGGGCGTCGCTCAAAGCCCGTTCGGCCTGGCGTGTTTGGCCGTTGGCGTTTCTCGCCGATTGCTCGGATTGGGATGCGGCCTGATTGGTCCGATTGACCGCGCCTCGGATCGCCCCGGCCAGCGTGTCCCGTGCTTGGCGTTGCAAGTTTTGCATGTCTCGCTGTTCTGCCTTACGGGGGTCACCTGGGATCTCAGCCTTGGGGTCTTGTCGGATTTGGTCGGTCGTTCCCGCCGCCTGGTCGAAGGCCTCGGACGCCTTGCCGAGGCTTTCTCGCAAGGCTTCCGCGGTCCGTTTCAGCTCCTCCATCAGCTCCTGTTCGGCGGCGCGGATACCGGACGCCGCCTGAGTCGCCTGTTGCAGTTGGTCGACGGCCGCGTCGATACGTTGGCGGTTCTCGGTGGCCGCCTTCGCGAGGGGCTCGGGCAAGCCGGGAGAAAGAAGTCTCGCGGCGGTTTGTCGGGCCGTATGAAGTCGCGAACGTTGGACCGCAGCGGTCTGGTCGAGGGCGGTTCGGATCGCGTCTTCCAATCGGCGTTTCTCGTCAAGCAGCCTCGGGTCTTGTCGCTCCAGTTCCAGACGGAGTTCACGTTCCCGCTGGGCCTGTTGATCGAGCGTCTGTTGGGCATCGCGGATCGATTGTCGTGCGATCCTTTGCAGTTCCTTTCGCATCGCCTCGTTACGCTTCAACTCTTGGGCGAGTTGATCGAGCATCTCGCGGGGATCGGACCGGAGGGCTTCGGCGAGCATTTTGCTGCGTGCGAATTCCTCGTCGAGCTTCTGCTTGAGGTCGAGTTCTTCTTCGAGCGCGGCGAGATCGGCCCCCTCGTTGGCTTGCGCGTCGGGGGTATCGGGTGAACGTTGCTGTTGATAGTGGTTGGCGATCCGTTCGAGGGTTTGGGCCGCTTGGGCGAGCGGGTCGGCGGCGGCCTGCAAAGCCTCCGTGGCCGCTTGCGGCTCGGTCGCCTGTTCGGCTTGCGAGATCGCGCGGTTGGTGGCTTCGGCCGCTTCGTCCATTCGCATCTCGAGGGCTCGCGAAGCGATATCGGCCTCGCGGGCGCGCTCCATTCCCTCGCGGGTCGTCAGGTCTTGGGTGTTCGCCTCGTCGATGAGCGCCTCCTTGAGTGATTCGGCTTGGGCGGCGATCTGTCGTTGGAGTTCGGCGAGCTGCTGCGATGATTCTCGCGGCTTCTCGGGCTCGGGCTGTCGCGCGGCCTGCTCCGCCTTACGGAGCGATTCGGCCGTCTCGCCGGCCATTTCGCCGAGGTCTGGCAGGTAGGCCTGAAGCCGCCGCCGCGCCTCGGCCGCGACGGGGGCCAGCCCCTCGCCGGCGGCGACCAACGCCTCTGCCTTCTTGTCGAGGTCATCGGCCAGCGAGATGGCGGGGGAACGTTGGTAGCGACGGGTCGTGATCGCGCCCGCGATTCGGGATGTTTCGGAATGATGGACGGCGTCATGGAGCGGTTGACGCACCTCCCAAGGGATCCCCGAGCGTTCGAGCGCGCCCAGCGAATGGTCGAGCCCGCGTTGCACCCTTTCCCACCGCCGCGGCGCGTCGAGCCAAGCACCCGCCGTGTCGATATCCCACCGTTCGGTGTCGGCGAGCGTTCGGAGTTCCATCAGCCATTGGTTCCACAGGTGGATCGCCTCCAATTGGCGGAACGCGGCGGCGATGTCATCCAGGACCTTGCTCAAGTCTTTCCCCTCGGGGGGCGAGAATCCCTCTGCCTGGATCGTGTCGAGCACGCGACGCATCAGCCGGACATCGGTCACGTAGCGTCGGTCGGCCTCGGGGCGGCGGAGGTTGAATTCGGAATCGCGGTCGAGCTGTTCCGAGGCGTAACTCAGCGTTTCGGCGGTTTCCGGCGGCACCTGCCAGCGGGGCGTCTGGTCGGCTGTCGCGGCCGGTTTGGTTGCGGCCGTCTGGCGGGCCGCTTGGATCGCCGGGAACGAATCGCCGAAGAGCTCGTGCAGGCGGTTCTGCGATTCGACCATCATCGACGGGAGCCTCCCGTCGAGCATCCCGTAACGCTTGCGGGTCGAGATGTCGGCCAGCAGATCCTTGGCCATCGCCCGGGTCCGCTGTTCTCCGATCTCCGGCTTGGCGTGGTCTTCGATCCGTTGCAGCCAATCGTCGATCCACCGTTGCAACTGTTCGTTGTGGTTGCGGGTCGATTCGGGGATCGCTTCACGCAACGAGTCGATGAGTGCTCGGATGTCGAGAAATTGTTGCGTCGTGACACGATGGTAAGCCGCGAACGATTCCCACCTTACCCCCGAGCCGGGATCGGTCAGCGGGGCGATCGAGCGATCCATGCGATCGAGGTCATCGGCAAGGGTAACGCTCAGGCGATGGGCCGCGCCAAGCCTGGCGGCGCTGTCGATCGCCGTGACCGATTTGAGGAGTTGTCCCATCCAGTCGCCGGTCGGCCGCGCGTCGGCGGCGGCTTTACTTAATTCGGCATCGATCCTCGCGATGCCCCGACCGATCGGTTCGAGTTCGCCGGCTTCGGAATCGTGCAGCGCAGCCGCGTTCATTTTGTTGATCCGAGCGAGGAGCTTTTGGGTCTGCTCGGCGAGCGGTGGCGCGGCCGCTGGGGGTGTCGCCGCCGCGGCAGCCCCGCCCTTGGCAGCTGGGACTTGCATTCCAAGCCGTTCCAGGTCGCGTGTCACGGCGTCGGCCCAGGGTTTCAGATCGTCGATCAGTCCCCCCCAGCCGAGCAGGTTATCGCGACGCTTGACGCTGAAAGCCTGGTCGCTGATCAGGTATTCGCGGACTTCCGATTCGCCCCGCTGCCCTTTGCGGTCGACCGCGACCATGCGGGTGCGAACCAGGTCGCCCGGGCGTAGCGGCTCTTCGCCGGAGCTGAAGCGGTCGAGGTCCCAAACCCAACTTTGCCGCGACCGGGTCGCCTCCGCCAGGCCGGTGGGCTCGAAGGGTGAGGGGTCACGCTGCCATGCCCCTTGATTGATGGCCGTCTCTTGGAAGAGCTCCTCGATCGGCATTTCGTCTTCGGTCGATGCCGCCAGTTCGATCGAAGCTCGCGACGGGATCAGTCTGCGGTGATCAGGTCGTCGTGGTTCGTCGAGTGGGTGTTCCGGGAGGTCCCCTTCCGGATGGTTGGCCGAGGTCTCGTGGGAGGCGGCGTGCGCGTCCGTCCATATGACTTGAGGTGGGGCGTCGGGGATCCCGACGACCGCATACTGTGGGCTGAGCGAGTTATCGAACCCAGTAATCGCGTCACTCGCGACGACTTGGTAACGGTCGTCACGGGTGACTTGGAAGGACGCTTCCCATCGGTTACCGCCGGCCGCGGTCAGCCCCTTCATCGGGATCCGGACATCGGCGTCGATGAGCCTCAGTTCGGCCCGGACCACGGGGGCGGCGAACGAGGCGGTCACGGTCAATGTGCTGTCGCGGAGCACCTGAATATTACCCTCCTCGGATGCCGCCGTCTCTTCCGGTAGTCGGGAGTAGGACGGGGGTGTGACGCGGAACTCGAAACCGACGACTTTGGGGCGGGGCTTCGGTTCGAGTCGGTGCCAAGCGGTGACGCCGTCTCCCGCCAGGACCCGGTATCGGATCGGGGCGTCACCGACCGGTAGGTTGCCGGCCAATTCGGTAATCGCTTCGACGCCATCGGCGGTCGGCCTCTCTTCAAGAGCGCGGAGTTCGACCGCGCCGCTGGCGCCGTCAGGCGTCTGCCACTCGAGGCTCCCGGAGTTCGCGACTTGCCCCGAGGTCGCTACCCGAACCGCCGTCCATTCGTTCGCCGGGACGTCGGCCGATGCGGGGCTTGGGGAAAGGATCTCGATCTTGGTCCGCGAGACGCGATCGAGGTCGATCCCCGGGATGATCGCCCGCGCGAGCCGCGTCCCGTAACGGAGGTCAGGGATCAACAGCATCGATCCGGCGGCTGCGGCGAGCGCCCCGGCGATCAACATCGGCTTGCGGATCAACGCCAGCGGAAGGATGTCTGGGATTTCGAGCCGGGCCAAGCGAGCGGCGACGTCCCGCTGGGCCGCTTCGATGAAAGCCCGCGACCCCGAGAGCGATCCGCGGGCCGATTCGCTCGCCAGCTCGAATGCCGACAGGAGCCGGTCCCGCATTTCGGGGCGGGCCGATTCCAAAGCGATCGCGGCCCGACGTAGCGGCGGCTCGCGGCGCGATCGCGAAAAGCCTAAATAAGCAAAGAGGGTAAGCGATATGCCATGGACCAGCAGGCTCAGCGTCATCCGGGTGGGGCGTTCGATTACCCAGATCGCGTCGATCAGCACAAGGGCCAAGATCCCGAGGATCCAGAGGACCAGCGCGGCAAGGGCGGCACGGACCAGGACCAATCGACGCTGGCGTCTGGCGAATCGCTGCAGCCGCTCGCCGATCAACGGATCGAGTGCGATACTCATATCAGATCAACCCCGCCTTTTTTCGGAACCACCATTCGGCCGTTAACAGGCCGATGACCATCCAGAACCATGGGAACGATTCGGCCAGCGGGTAGCGACGGGTTTCGATCCGCCCGTCGCTCAGCGGGGCGATCGCGTCCCAGACTTTTTGCGCCTCCGACTCGTCTGCGTAAACCCCGCCGGAAGACTCGGCGAGCGACCCCAGGAGGTCGACGTCCTGTGCCAGACGCGAGGCCTCGCGATCGGGGGGCGGGACGACCAGCATCGATGTCTTGACCTCTTGCGATTCGTTGTAACCGGCCGAGCGGAGGGAGATCTCGTAATCCCCAGACCCGAGCGGTCCGGATCGCCCTTCATAAACCCCGCGGTCCGCATCGACATTCTTTAGCAACACCGTTTCAGGGCCACCCGCACCCCCGCTCAGGATCGCCTCGACGATCGCGCCCCCTACCGGCTTGCCGGAGGCGTCGCGGAGTTGGGCGCGGAGCGTCGCCGAGTCGCCGGCCGTGTATTGGGGGGAGCCCACGGCGAGCGAGACGTATCGGTCTTTGACTTCGAACGGCGGCTGCATGATCGCCTCAAGCAACTGATTCCAGAAGCGATTATGGTAGCGGTCGGCGACGCGGTACCGCCATCGCCAAGTTTGATCGAAGGCAAGGTAGACCGCTTGGCCTCCCCCAAACCTGCGGGTGACCAGCGCGGGCGACGGGGGGGATGAATTCATCGGCTCCGTTTCGAGCCAAACCTCGGATCCCGGCAGGCCCGTGACGCCTCGCAGTTTGGTCGGCGGCGCGAGGGTTCCCCAGACCGACGCGTCGTCACCCAGCCGCAGCGCGGCTTGGCCGGCACCCAGCGCGGTCGGCCTGAGAGACCGTGGGGCGGATAGCATCGGGTCGGTCGTCAGTTTGACCGGCAACACGGCCCCGACCGGGGAGTCCGACAGCGACGCCAAGCCGTTGCGGTCACCATCGATAAAAACGATCGCACCCCCTTGGGAGACATAATCTCGAAGACGCTCAAGCTCGTCCCTGGTAAAGGGGTCGTGCCCGCAGTCGCCCCAAATGACGGCGTCGTAGGCTGCCATCCCCTGGGTGTCGGCGGGGAAGGTCCCCTCGCGTCGGTCCCGCACCACTTGCCCACCCATCGTTCGTGGCGGCGCGATCAGCGTGTCGACTTGCCACGAGGGGTCGCGGTCAAAAAGGTTGAAAAGGTAACGCGTCTCCCAGCGGCTCCGCGAATCGACGATCAGCAACTTCCGCTGCCGCAAATTCGCCGAGACGCGGAAATCGAGCCGATTGTTCTTCGTATCGAGTTGGCCAGCGATCGGGTCGACGCTCACCGATAGCGGCAAGGTGACCCGCGTCCGTTTGACGTCCCCTTCCCCACCTCCGCCGAGCCGTTCGATGAGCGGTGCGACGGCAAAATCGAACCCGACGCGGCGCTGGGGAACGCCCTGGCTCGAGAGCGTCTCTTCCCAAACCGTCTGATCCCCCATCACGACCCGCAACCGCAGCGCCTCCCCTGCCCCCGCGAGGTCCTTGATCGTCACTTGCCCGCTGATCCTGCCCCCGGCCGAGACGCTCGGCGGGACGTTGACCCCCAGGATCGCGACATCGCGAGGCTCTGCCTTCGACCCGAAGCCGATCGTGTGCACGGGGACGCGCGAGTCTCCCAAACGTTGTGACCAGACGGCCGGGGGCGAGCCGAGGTTGTGCTGGCCATCCGACAACAGGATCACCGCCGCTCGCCCGGAAGCCTGGTCCCCCTCCCCGCGCAGGACCCGCGACGCGATCGGGTCGCCGAGGTTCGTGAAGCCACCCCCGACGAAGTTCGATCCGCTCGCGTCCGACGATTGGTCACCCGGCAAAGCCACAGAACCCGCTGCGGGCGAATTTGGCGGCTCGGCCGTTACCGGGGCGGTTCGGAGCGAATCCGGAAGGGGCACGTCGGATCGCGAATCCCACAGCAACGTGACGTCGTCCTCGCGGAGCCGGTGGATCAGGACGTGATGGGTTTGTCGGACCGAATCCAACCAACCGGCTCGGCCCGAGGCCTCGCCGGTTAACAGTTCCCATGCCCGCTCGAGCCTGGCCGGCGGCGGGGAGGCGCCCTCCGGACCGGGGCCCGCGGCTTGGGCGGAATCGTTCATCAACATGCTGCCGCTGGCATCGATGAACAGGTCGATCGTCGGTACCGAACCGCTGATCTTCTGGTAGCTCAACACCGGTCCGGCAAGCATCAACAGGGCGAGCGCCAGGGCACCGCCGCGGAGCAACGGTAGGAGCCAGGACCAGGGCGGGTCGAGGCGTCGGGTCTCGCGGCGATACAACCATGCGAGCGCGGCAGCGGCTGCGATGGCGATCGCCAGGGCGGTCGCCATCGACATTTCGCCTTGAGATTGCAAACGGAACATTGGCGGCCGCGGCGGGGGGATGGGTTGGGACTTCCGATTCTAACAATCGTACTCAAGATGATCACGCGGCGTTGACGATCCTAGCGAATGTACGGAATGAACCGACTCGGGGCCATGGTTTCGCTGGCGACCGGGTAACCGCAAATGTGAGGTCGAAACCGTGTTTTTTTCGATTCGCAAGCGTTCCGCCGCTATTCCCATGATGCTCGCTTCGGTGTGGACCTTCGGGGCTGCCCCGATGGCCAGCGCCCAGCGGGCCGTCGTCCCCGGCGCGGGGACCGAGATCGTTGGGGTGGCCGACGACTTCGAAGATCCTAATTGGCAGTTTATCCCCAACAATCCCAAGAGCACGGAAGATATCGACGAGAATCAGCGTGCGCCGATGGGGAAAACGACCAACGGCCGGTGGTACGAAGGGATCAAGCGGGGGCATCCCGATGAGGTGAAGCGGGTCCCGACTCCCTCGGGAGGTCTCGCCGGCAGCAGCGGCGCGATGCTGATGCGAAGCCGTGACACCGGAATCCCCGGTCGCCCCAGCGGTGAAATGCACCAGGACGACTTCGTCTGCAACGTCCAATATCGCCTCAAGCGGCCGATCCAAATTTCGGAAGTCCCCAGCGTGACGACGCGAGTTTTCCTGCCACCGGTCGCCCAATGGGAACCCCGAAGCGGCCCCCACTTCGGTTTCCGGCTCGCCTTGGAAACGACAGCGATGATCGAACAGCGGATCGGAAAGACCCCGCTGAAGACGAAATCGAAGGGGAATGAAGTCTACTGGCCCGGGATGTTCATCGAATTCGAAAGCAAGGCCCAGACCGGCAAGGAGGATGACTACGCCTACCTCCGCATCCGCAGCAACAGCCAGGGCGGCGATTTTCGCGGGCCCCAAATCACCCAGACCGGGTGGTGGACCCTGGGAATGTCGGTCACCCCAGACGGCATGGTGCACTACTACGCCAAGCCCGGCATCGAAGAGTTGACTGAAGATGACTACATCACGAGCCAATTTCCGTACAGCTATCGGGCCGAGCGGTTCCGGACCTTCTTTTACAACATTTGCAGCGCCGACAACGGCCGCCAATGGAGCACGGCATTCATCGTCGACGACCCCAAAGTTTACGTCTTGCGTCCCTCGGGGAGTGGCCAAATGGCTGCCGTTCCCTCGCCGACCAAGGCGAGCGGCGGCAAAGGGGTCCGTCGCTAGCACAGCTTTCGGTAGGGTTCTCCGTTGACGCGGAGGCCAAAAGTGATTTTCATTATTAGTCCGGGGTGTCCGGGTGAGTGCTCGGGTTGCACGGACGGGATAAGTTATACTAAGAGATCGTCGGGCCGGCGTGCTGCGATTTCCCCGCGGCGATCCATCGATCCCAAGAGGCAATTTTGATCGACGATGAACGATGTATCGAGTAAATCGAGTAATTCGTTGACCCTTTCGGTAGGCCAGGTCGACGAGCAGTTGGCTCACCTCTGGATGGTCCGGACTTTCATCAAGCACAGTGATGAGTCCCAGGATGATGAAGACCTTCGCGAAATCGCACGCGAGCTCTACGACTTTATCCTGGCGCTCGCACCGGCAAAGAACACCGAGGATGACGAGGCCTACGTCAAAATGGCCCGCAAAAAATTCCCCAAGGTGAAGAAGGCCGCGGAGTTATTTGACGAGATCTACGCCGACGTTAGCTCGCATACGAACTTCGAGATGGCCAACAAGTCGTTGCAACTGGTCATCCAGAGGATCGATCAGATCCTGCAGGGGCTCGGCCAGCGGGGGTAACTGCGCGGCCGACTCGATCATCGTTGCCAAGCTTCTGTCGCCGGGGGCCGCGCGTGTCGGTAGCGGCGGTCCTACGGTCCGCCAAGAACCTCGGGCCGGAATCGCAACGGCGAATTCAGGCCTGTCGCGATGCCCAACCACAACCTTGCCTTTCCGGGGTGCACGGTTCAGAAGTCACCGATCACTTCCCCACCACCCCGAGAGCCAAGCCCACGATAACGAGCTAACGCCCCACGCTCAGCGCGTAGTTAAGCGGGATGGTGCAGGGCCTCTCCGGTGGTCGGATCGACCCATCCCCGATCGTTGACCTCGGACGGGCACATCAGGACGGGGATTCGCGTCGAAGCGATCCCTCCCGGCGGGAAAGCGGCCCGATTGGAAGGAGAATGGTACCCGGTGGTGAAGTCGATCCGCGAATAGCTGTTGCCGCCCTCGACGAAAGGGAGCAGGAAGGATTGGCCTGACCAATGCACCGAAGACGGGGCAGTCGCAACTGTCGAGGGGGGAAAGACCCGATGGGTCGATTCATAATTGTGCAACGCTAACCCGAGTTGCTTGAGGTTGTTTTGGCAACTCATCCGCCTAGCGGCCTCGCGGGCCGCTTGCGCGGCAGGCAGCAGCAACCCGACCATCGCCCCGATGATCGCGATCACCACCAACAGCTCCACGAGGGTGAAAGCACCCGTCGCTTGTAGCTGTCGGGGGGCGCGACCCCGCGTGGGGCAACCCGTCTGACGATGGCGAAACATCAATCGACCTCAAAAAAAGAAAACCTGCCTTGCGCCCTCCCAAGCGGCGTTCCCAACGCGGCAATCCCGGCTTCGCCCCGGTTGGTGGGGTTGCTCCCGGGCGGGTGAGGGCAATGCCCTTGCTGAGAATCAGTCTCATTAAGGATAGGCGGGGTGTCCAGGGTGTCAACTTTTGGTGACGAACGGGTGTCGCTGGCCCCCTTTTCATTCCGGATTGTCGCTATGACCGGAAAATCGGAACCGATTCGGCTGATATTTCCCCAAGTTGGGCTATTTCCTGATGCGAGTGCCGGGGGATTAATTAGAGTCGTCGGGGTTCAATCCGAAATCGAAGTAACTTCCGAGAACCGAATCGCATTTTCCGGCGTATTCACGTGTAACCTTGGTAAAGCGTCTTCTCAGATCTCGGGTTGTCCCTGGGGAGAGGATTGCGGGAAACCGAATGGTTTTCGCGAAGTTCCAAGGTTTTTCCGCCTTCAGAGGGCGGTACCATCGACGACAAGGTCAACATCGAGTGAGGTAAGTCCATGGCACGACAGGATTCGATCGAGAAGCTTCGCGGCATGTTGTTGCGTCGACGCGAGGCCCTCGCCCGTTCGATCCAGGGGGATATGAAGCTTCTGCGGGAGTTTCATGGCGAAACATCGGGCGACGTCCTCGACGCGGCGGCCGACACGGTCCAGGACGAAATGAACAGTCGATTGTTGGAGGTCGAGAGCGATGAGCTTCAGGCGATCGATGCTGCGATCGAGCGGATCAAGGACGGGACCTACGGGACCTGTCAGGATTGTGGAAAACCGATCCCACTGAAACGCTTGCAGGCCGTCCCCTACGTCGTCGATTGCATCGGCTGTCGGCGTGAAGCAGAAAAGCGGTCCGAGTCGAAGGCCTCTGGTTGGAGTAGCTCCGTCTTCTACGGGTACAGTCAAAACTGAGCCCCGCCTCGCGTCTTGCCGATCGGCATCAGCGGGGGGCATCGAAACGATTTTCGCCTTGGCGACGGTTCGAAAGATCCGTCGCCAATCGTTTAGGCGAGCCGTTCCCCATCCTCATCGATTGCCGGCCAGGCCGGTGGCGAGGGGCTGTTTGGGCATCCGTGGCTGCCGTCGCCGCCGGAGGGCGGAGTTGCGACGAAAAGAGCGGTCGTCCCGTTTGTCATGATCGAGGCCGGCGAAGCGGTTGCTAGCAAACTTCTACCCCCGTGACCGCCGATCATTACTCTGAAACTCGGTCGTCCTCCCCTCCTCCCGAACCGTAGTCTTTCCCAATGTTCGTCATTCGTCGTGGCGGCTGTCCCCAGAGCGGGGCTGCTTCGCTGCTGATCCGAATCGGGTCAGGTCATCGATCGATCCTCCGCCGTGCCACCTGGCGAGCGATTTGTGCGGCGGCCGTCTCTGCCTGTTGCTGTGCCCCCGTTTTTGCCCAAACTTCGGATGATGTCGGCGGAGGGAATGTTGCCGTCGGGGGCGAGGTGGCGGTCGGCAGCGGATCTCTGTTCGGAGGGAATGCGTCCGACAATCTCGCGACCGGCGCGGGGGCACCGACGACCGAAGCGGTCGATTCACAGCGTGAGGCGGTTTACGAAGAGTTGGCCGAGGAATTCGCCTTGGTGGATCGCTTGGGTAACTTGGTCAAGCGGGTCGCGGCATTGGTCAAGCCGAGCGTGATCCACATTGAAGCGCGGAAGTTGGAACGGAACCGCGGGCGTAGCGAAGCTTTTGACGAAGCCGGGGCGGGGGTCGCGATCCGACTCGCGGGTCAGACCTGGATCCTGACCAACCGGCACGTGATCGCGGGGGCGGAGCCTGCCGAGATTTCGATCCAAACGAGCGACGGGCGAAAGTGCAATCCGTTGCAGGTCTTCGCCGACCCGAGCACGGATGTTGCGGTGATGCGAGTCGACATCCCGATCGCCGTCGCAAAGATCGGTGACAGTTCGTCAGCCGAAATCGGTGATTTCGTTATCGCCATCGGCAGCCCGTTCGGGCTCAGCCACAGCGTCACGTTCGGGATCTTGAGTGCCCGGGGGCGGCG
This sequence comes from Planctomycetaceae bacterium, assembly GCA_040375695.1. Taxonomy (GTDB): domain Bacteria; phylum Planctomycetota; class Planctomycetia; order Pirellulales; family Pirellulaceae; genus UBA6163. The sequence continues at coordinate 14,869 of JBEIRZ010000025.1, read as the reverse complement.
CGACCTGTCTCTGGGGAGCGAGCGGATCGATCTCCAGGATTTTTTCCAGACCGATGCCGCGATCAACCCCGGGAACAGCGGCGGTCCGCTGATCAACCTGCGAGGCGAACTGATCGCGATCAACACCGCGATCGCCAGCAGCGGCGGCGGCAGCGAGGGGATCGGCTTCGCGATCCCGATCGATATGGCGGTTCGAGTCGCCGAAGAGTTGATCTGCCACGGCAAATTGCGACGGGGTTATCTCGGGGTGACCCTTGACCCGGAATTTTCACCCGCCGAAGCGATGCGGCTGCTGGGTTCGCCAAATGGCGCCTTGGTGAAGGATGTTCGGGCGGGTTCCCCGGCAGACTTGGCGCACATCCGCCGCGGCGACGTGATCATCGAATTCGATGGAGAACCTGTCGAAAGCGATGACCATTTGGTGACCCGAGTGGGGCTGGCGTCGATCGACCGCGAGGTCCCGCTGGTCATTTCGAGAAATGGCCAAAAGTATCGAACCGCTCTGGTCGTTACCCCGATGCCCTAACGGCTGGGGGCGATCATCTGTCGTTCTTTGAAGGAACGGAGCCGATCGCTGGCCATGTACCGGTTCGACCGATCGCTGTGATCGCGACTAAAGTTCGCCACGAACGACGGCGACCGCGACACCTAGGACCTTCGCCGATTTGACGTAAATTGGCTTCATCTGCTTGTTCGCCGGTTGCAACCGAATCCGGTTTTCTTCGGGGTGCCAGTACTTCAGCGTCGCCTCCCCTTCGGCGGTTTGCGCGACGACCATCTGGCCAGGCCGGGCTTTCTGCGCCGGCTCGATGATGACGTAATCGCCATCAAGGATGTGGGCATCGATCATCGAATCGCCCGAAACCCGAAGGACAAAGCGGTTGTCGCGATACAGGATTTGGCCCAAGTCGATCCGCTCTTCCTGCTCGAATGCGAGCGTTGTCGGCCCCGCCGCGACCACCCCAGCCATTTGCATCGCGTGCCGGCTGCGGTCGGCGGGATCGACCAATTCGATCGCCCGGCTCCGTTTCGCTTGGCGTGTGATCAAGCCTTTCTTTTCTAAAGCCCGCAGGTGACACATCACGCCGTTCGGGCTGCCGATTTGGAAATGCTCGGCGATTTCGCGGACCGTTGGACCGTAACCGCGATCGACGATAAGTCCGCGGATCATTTCGTAAACCGCACGTTGTCGGGTGGTCAGTGCTCGTGTTGGGGCCATGGTTGGACCGAAGTCAGATCGAGGATGGTTGGAGGGAATGTCAGGGCCCGCCGTTCCCGCAACCTCGGGCCCAGTCGGTATTCCTTTGTCTATTATCACTAGTGACCTTCCCGGATGCCACCCCCGGAGACGATTTCCTGAAAAAAATCATCGCTTGTTAGCCGAGTCGCCCCCAAGGCTTCGACCGGGACCATCGCCGCCGCCGCGATGGCGGGGGCGGGCTGGACGGCCGGGCGATCGACTTCGAGCCACCCCAGCAAAGCGGCGACGATCACCAAGACCCCCACCGGGCCGCACCAGTAGGCGAACCAGTGGAGCCGATCTTTGCGGCTCCATCGCATCAACCACCGCAGGGCAACGATTCCCAGCAGGAACGAGATCGCCGCGCCGGCCACGAGCTTGACGACGTCTTCCCGACCGATCGTCTGTTCGCGAAGGTCCTCGAGCGCCAGGATTGTCGCCCCCGAGAGGGCCGGGATCGCGAGCAGGAAGGAGAACGTCACCGCGTCCGTTCCACGCAATCCCATCAACCGGCCGCCGAAGATCGTCGATCCGCTGCGGCTGAGTCCCGGCAGGATCGCGCAGGCCTGGAAGCAACCGATCAGCAGCGCACCCTTCCAACTCAAATCGGCATATTCCTTTTCCCCGCGGTCGATCCGGTTCAGCAGCAGCAGTAGCGAAGCCGTGACCAACAGCATGCAACCCGCCAGCAATGGGCTCTTCAGCAACCACTCCGCATAAAGCTTGATCGGCAACCCGACGAACACCGCCGGGAGCGTCCCGATGATGATCAGCGGGATCACCCTGCGGTCGCTCGTCAGGAGTCGCCAGATGCGTTGCCAGTAAACGACCAGGATCGACAGCAGCGTCCCCGTGTGGAGCAAAATCTCCACCACGGCGGAATCCGAAGCGTTCCCCAAGAGCCGTCCCACCAGCACGAGGTGTCCGGAGGAGCTGATCGGCAAAAACTCCGCGATCCCCTGCACGATCGCCAGGATCACCATATCGAGCCATTCAATCACGGGAATCGATTAACCGTTATTGTGGAGGTTGGGGAACAGGGCGGCGCCGCAGCCACGACAAAATCGCGCCTGCTCGTCATGCCCTTCCAGGAAACAGTGCGGGCAGGTCCGGTTTTGCCACTGCTGACGCCGTTTGGAGTCGAACAGCTCGGCCGACACGAAACCGGTCGGGACGATGATCAGGCTGTAACCGACCAGGATCAGGATCGCCGAGACGCATTTTCCCAGGACGGTCTTGGGGACGACATCACCGTAGCCGACGGTCGTCATCGTCACCACCGCCCAATAGATCGACTGCGGGATCGATGTGAATTGGGATTCGGGGTTGCCGAAGCTTTCGATCTCGTACATCAGCGCCCCCGAGACGGTGACCGAGATCCCAATGAACATCAGAAAGACAACGATCTTGCCCCGTGCCTCCCAAACGGCCTGGGCCAACCCTTCGGCGTCGGATGTCAATTGAAACATCTTCAGCACGCGAAAGACGCGCAGCAGCCGAAACATTCGGACGATCGCGAACGAACCGCTCCCCATCAGCATCAGCTCGATCAGTGTCGGCAGGATCGACATCAGGTCGATGATCCCATAGACGCTCGTCGCGTACCGCCGCGCGTCGCGGACGCAGTACAGCCGCAGGACGTATTCCACGGTGAACAGGAGCGTGATGCACCACTCGGCCATCACCAGCCACCCGCCGTACTTCGCCTGGATCGGACGCACCGTCTCGAAACTGACGACCAGCACGCTCAGCAGGATCAGCACCAACAGCCCGATGTCGAACCGCTTTCCGGCCGGGCTGTCGGATTCGAAAATGATGTCATAAAGGCGAACTTTGAGCGGGTGTGCCGTCTCCGGGGCCGGGCGATGTTTCGTGGCGGGTTCGCTTGGTCGGGTCATGACCGCTGGCGGGGTTGGGTGAAGGGTGAAGGATTCGGACGGGCGTTGAGTGATCTTTTTGCAGAGCAAAGTCTAGTCACAAACACGGGCTCGAGGTGAATCGATCGGCCGCGGGCTTCTGGCCCGATGGCGGCGGCCGTCATCTCGGGCTATCTCGGGGGAGAAATCAGATCGAGCTTGCCGCAACAACGCTTATTTGCGAAGCTCCCCGGCTGGGCGGCAGGCGATCCGGTTTTCGCATCCCGTCCCACCGTTTTTCAGCACCCACAGGATGGCACGGAGGTCGGCGATGGTACGAGATCGGATGCGGTTGTGCGGCGGTTTAGCGGTTGTGCTGTTGACCCTGGGAATGGCCTTCGGGCGGGCTGCTGCCGACCAGCCACAGGCGTCGCCTGCCCAAACCGCCGCTAAGGGAAAGGCCTCACCGCCCCCCGCGACTGATCCCCAAAAGGTCGTGCTCCGTTACAAATTGGCCGAAGGGGAGTCGTTGCGATACGAGGTGACGCATGCCGCGAAGACGCTGACCCGAGTCCGCGGCACCGAGCTGGCCGGTCAAGCCCACACCACGAGCGAAAAACTCTGGACCGTTTCCAAGGTCGCCCAAGACGGCACCATGACCTTCGCCCATTCCGTCGACTTTGTCGAAATGATGCAACAGGAGGGTGACAAGGAGGAGCTCCGTTGGTCGAGCCGTTCGGGTGAGGCCCCGCCGATCCTCTTTGAAGCGGTCGCCAAACAGCTCCAAAAACCGCTCGTCACCGTGTCGATCGACCCCCGCGGTCAGGAGCTCACCCGCGAGCAGCATGGCGGCACGGAATTGCAATTGGGTATGGGTGGGTTGACCTTGGCCTTGCCCGAAGAAGCCCTCGCGATCGGGACTTCCTGGAGCGTCCCACGCGAGATCAAGGTGCGTGACCCCGAGGGGAAGATCAAGGAGATCAAGGTCCGCGATTCGTTCACGCTCGAAAAGGTCCAGACCGGCGTCGCCACGATCCGGGTCCGCACCGAAGTCTTGACCCCGATCGAAGCGGCATCGGTCAAGGCGCAAATCGTTCAGCAACTGAGCAACGGCACGATCAAGTTCGATGTCGATGCAGGTCGGGTGCTCAGCAAAGAGCTCGATTGGGACGAGACGGTTGTCGGGTTCCAAGGCGAGAACAGCCTGATGGAATACCGCGCCCGTGTCACCGAGAAGCTGCTCGACGGGCCGACTCGCACGGCCAAGCGGTAGCGACGCGTCCGACCTATTCGGCCGTGGCGGGATGGCCTTGCGAAGGACGCCAGTCGATGAGGTGGATCTCGACGTTTCGCTGGCCGGCGAATTCATTGATCACCGGCCGATAGGCGATATCGATCGGCCCTTGCACCGCGTTGAGCGAATCGCACCAATCGCCTTGGCCGAAGGCGACCCCGCGGATTTTGACGTTGTGCTGTGTGAACCGGGCGCTGAGGTGACGATCGCCACCTCCCATTCGCCGCGAAGGCTCGGCGAGCGTCACCTGGCTGCTGCAGAGGACGGGGCGTGGGTTCCCTTGGCCGAAGGGCGAGAGCTGTTCGATCTGGTTCATCGTCCGCAGGTTGAGTTGCCCCAGCGGCGTCTGCGCGTCGATGATGATCTCCGAGGCGGGCGAATCGTCGGACGTCTGTTTCGAAACGGCTTCGAAGAACTCTTGGCGGAAGGCATCGATCTGATCGTCGGCGATCGTCAAACCCGCGGCCGCGCGGTGGCCGCCGTGGCGGATCAGGCGATGGGTGCACTCGGACAGGGCTGTGAACAGATCGATGTGTGGCGACCCCGCGCGCCCCGACCCGACCGCGGCCCGGGCCCCGCTCGGGTCTTGGCTCAGCACGATCACCGGCTTGCCATACTTGTCGGCCAGCCTCCCCGCGACGACCCCGATCACCCCCAGGTGCCAACCGGCCCCGGCCAGCACCAAAGCCGGATCTGACTCGGGATCGAAATCGGTCGTCGCCGCTTTGCTCGCGGCAAGCTGTACCGATCGCTGCAACGAATCGCGGCTTACGTTGAGTTGTTCGATGTACTCGGCGAGCGATTTGGTACGCTCCCCCGCGGGTGAAGTTAGCAGCTCGACGGCGAGTTGGGCTTGGCCGAGCCGGCCGGCCGCGTTGAGCCGCGGGGCGAGCGAGAAGGCAATGTCCTCGCTCGACAGCGACGATTTCTCCGTCAGCTTCGCCAGTCGCATCAGCTCGGCGATCCCCGGGGACGGTTCCGACTGGAGCGTCTTCAGGCCATGCAGCACCAGGATCCGGTTCTCGTCCAACAGCGGCACCATGTCGGCCACCGTCCCGATCGCGGCCAGGCCGAGCGATCGCATCAGGAACGAGCGCATCGCCTCGGTGACGCGGGTCGAACCGCTCGCCCGCTGGCACAAGGCCCAGGCGAGCTTGAACGCGACACCGGCGCCGCACAGCTCGCCGAAGGGGTAGTTCGATCCCGGCAACCGCGGGTGGACGATCGCTTCCGCGTCGGGTAAGCGGTCGGAGAACTGGTGATGATCGGTGATGATCAGCTTCAGGCCGATCGATCGGCACGTCGCCGCCTGGTCGACGCTCGTGATCCCGCAGTCGACCGAAATGACCAGCTTGCGGCCGCGGCGCTGGAGCTTTTCGAGCGCCTCCGAGTTCAGCCCATACCCCTCTTCAAGCCGATTGGGGATGAAGTACTGGACGTCTGCCCCCAGCAGCCTCAAGCAATTGACCAGGATCGCCGCGCCGGTCATGCCGTCGGCGTCGTAGTCGCCATAGACGGTGATCGGGTCACCTGCCGCGATCGCCTCACCGATCACGGCGACCGCTTCGTTGACCCCGGGAAGTTCGCCGGGGTCGCGGAGCCCGGCAAGTTTCGCGTCGAGAAAGACCTTCGCCTCGTCCGGGCGATAAACACCTCTGCTGACGAGCAATTGGGCCACGACGGGGGCAACGCCGGCCGAACGGATCAACGATTCGACCCGCCCCGAATCATGCGGCAAGAATCGCCACTGTTTCCGCATCCGATGCCCCCCCCGATCCGCTAAATTCGGGCCGCCAAATTCGGGCCACTACAACCGGGCCTGCCGCCTGTTTCGGTCCGCTGGCGACGAATCGACGCCCCGGAGATGGGGGATTTACTTCTTCTTTTCGAGGTGCAGCGTGTGCCGGCGAAGGCGTGGGCTGTACTTCTTCAATTGCAACTTTTCACCCCCCGGCTTACGGACGATGGTGTAGTTGTAGTCTCCCGTCTCTTGGCAGACGAGGAAGACGGTTTCGGCTTTTTTCTTGCTCTTGGCCATGGCGAATCAGCTTTGCGAAACGAGGGTCCGCCGAAAATCGGCTCGGACTTGATAATCTATCGGGCCACGAATTATGCCGAATTGAACCCGTTTTCCGCAAGCCTTGAAGGGCCGGTTCCGCCGGACCGTTTTTGGTGCAGGGCTGGCGGGGGCTCGGGCCTGCCCACAAGGCACCCTCACCAAGGGCCTTTCTACCAACAGGATCGGGCAGTGAGTGGACGAATGTCAATTCTCGCCGCGACGGATCAGCGGGCCGCTGAAATTGATCTGGAAGCGATAAATCCGCTTCAGGTCGCAGTGGATTTCTCCGGTCTTGAGGTCGATCCGTTTCGGGATTTCGGCCCGATTCACGTTCGCGACCGCACGAAATCCCCGCTCGGCGAAGACATCGATCACCATCGCCAGGGCTAGCGGGTTTTCGAACACGGTGTCCTCCGAATTGACAACCGCCATCCCCGCGATGGCGTGCCGCCTGACGATCGGCATGAAGCGTTCCTCGAGCAGCTTGATCACCTGCCGGAAGAGTTCGGTGTGTTCGAGCTGATAGCTGTCCATCCTTTTGACCAATTCTTGGCGGGCGTGCAGGACGATCTCTGACGCCAGCGGGATCCGCCGGACGGTGTCGTAAGTTTCGGGGTCGAGCTCCAGCGATGATTGGTAGGCCAGTTCCCTCAGGATGTTCTGCTCGACGTCGTGGATATCCCCTTGGGCGTTGATGAAGTGGTAGTGATAGAGTTCGCGGAGTGACTGCAGGGCATCCCAAGTCTTCTCTTTGAAGACGCGGTACCGCTTGCGGGCGGCCTCGGCGTCGAGGTCGGTCTCGCGTTCTTCCAGGAGGTCGGTCCCCCCTTCTGCCCGGACTTTAGCGTTGTATTCGGCGACCTCCCGGCCTCGCCGCAACTGCCGTTCGATGCTCGTCTTCTCGTCGATAAAGAGGACCATCGCGTGGACCGTCGGCTTGCGAAAATTGATCGCCAGCGCCGTTTTGTGGTACTCGCGGTAGAGCTGGTTCATCTTGTCGATGATCAGCTTGAGGCATTCGACCTGCACCCTCGTCCTGGGGAATCCGTCGAGGATGCAGCCGTCGCGATACTCGGGTTCGAGCAATTTTCGGAACAGGATCGCGATCACCTCGCGGTCACCAACCATCCCGCCAGCCTGTTTGATCCGTTCTGCCTCCGGGGTGGTCAGCAATGAGCTAACGACAATCGGCGGACAGGTCAGGCCACGGGCCTTGGCGATGAAAGCGGTATTGGTCCCCTTCCCCGCCCCGGGCGCCCCGCCCAACAGGATGATCTCCTTCGAGAACCTTAAATTCTCTCGCCCGTACTCCGCCTCCAGGCCGCTCCAAACGTTATTGAAGATGACCTGGGCGTCTTTGACCTCCAAATCCTCCGCCTGGGGAGGGTTCTTGGTCGATTCGCCCGCGGCGAGGGGAGGGTTGGAAGGGTTCAACGATCGACTCGAATGTGGGAGGGCTAACCGGTCCTAACGGTAGCGACGGTGACGCCTAAGAGTAGCAACTTCGCCGACGGAATTTAACCGCCTTCTCCGCACCCTGGCCCGAAAGGGGCGAAACTCGCCCCCGCCGGGTCGGTTTAAATGAGTGACCGAAGGGACCGAACCGGCAACCCACAAAAGTGTACGAAGGTTGAGCGGCTGTGGCGATTTCTCTTCGTGCCGGAGCCGTTATCGGGTATGATTCGCTGATCGCCTGATTGGAACGATCGCTTGGGCGGAAAACGCGGCCCGCTGGTTGATTTTCCCGACCGTAGTGCCGACCCGATGCCGATTCCCCGAATTGATGACCCGAACTGTTTGCCCAGCCCGATTCCCTGAGCCGAGCAATGTCCCGCGGATGGGTGGGTTGCCACTTGGCGATTCCCTTAAAAATCCCACATCCGTTGGCGAAGCGGTCGGGTTTGGGCTCGCCAGGGACCGCGGTCGCCGGGCAAGATAACCCCTGCGGCGGTTCCGACGACCGAGGAATGATGCGAGGTGGCCCGTGATGGGTGCCGATCATTTTCCTACCCACCACAAGTTTCATCCCCCCCATTCGGCCCGCCATTCATCGAGTAAAAGACATGCGAACCTTTGAACGAGGAACCGGAAGCCGTGCCGCCGGGCGCAATCGCGGCGGTATCCTGATCAGCTTACTCTTGGCCTTGGCCGTTTTGGCCGGGCTCGGTTGGGGCGGCTATCGTGCCTGGCAGAGCAATTCCGAAGCGGAATTGGCCCCCGATCTGATCGTCGATCAGGTCACCCGCGGTTCATTCGACCACATCGTCCTGGAGCAGGGCGAGTTGGAGAGTAGCAAGAACGTCGATGTGCTCTGCGAGGTCCGCGCCCGCAGCGGCGGCGCCGGAACCCCCATCCTGTGGGTGGTGCCGGAAGGGACCGCGGTTAAGAAAGGAGAAAAGCTTGTTGAACTGGATGGCTCGGCCCTGAAAACCGCCCTGCGAGACAAAAAGATCGTCGTGATCGGTGCCGAGGCGCAGGTAGCGGCCGCGCAGGCGGCGGTCGAGCAGGCCAAAATCACCCGCCAGGAGTACCTCGAGGGGCTCTACCAAACCGAAGAACGGACGATCCAAAGCGAAATGGCGGTTGCCCAACAGGGCCTGCGCAAGGCACAGCTCGAACTGCAAAGCACCGAACGCTTGGTCGCGCGGGGCTTGGTGAAATCGTTGCAACTCGAAGCGGACCAATTCGCCGTCGCGAATAATCAGAACCAACTCGAATCGGCCGAAAACCGGCTGCGGGTACTGCAGAACCTGACCAAGCAAAAGATGTTGGTCGAACTCGACAGCAAGATCAATGCGGCCGAAGCCCAGCTCGCCGCGGCGGTCGGGTCGCTCGAGGAAGAGCAGACCGACCTCAAGGACATCGAAAGTCAGATCGAGCTCTGCACGATCTATGCCCCTTCTGACGGTGTCGTGACCCATGCCAACGTCTACAGCAGCCGTGGCGGCAGCGCCGAAGTCGTGATCGAAGCGGGGACGGTCGTCCGCGAAAGGCAAACGTTGGTGCGACTTCCGGACCCCAAGCTGATGCAGGCGCGGGCCAAGGTCAACGAATCGCGCGTCACCCTGATCGACCAAGGGATGCCGGCGAAGATCCGGGTCGACGCCATCCCCGGGATGGAGTTGTTGGGACGGGTCATCCGCGTCAATCGTTATGCCGAACCGGGGAGCTGGTTCAGCACTTCGGTCAAAGAGTATGCCACCATCATCGAAATCATCGATCCTCCGCCGACGATTCGGACCGGGATGACCGCCGAGGCCCAGATCTTCGTCAAACAGATCCCCAATGCGCTCCAGGTCCCGATCCAGGCCATTTACGAGCACGGCGGCCTGACCTACAGCTTGGTGCAGAAGGGAGACAAGTTCGAAACCCGGCCGGTCAAGATCGTCGCGACGAATGAGAAGCGGGCAGCCATCGAGGAAGGGTTGCAAGAGAATGAAACGGTCGTTCTGAACCTCCGCCAGAACATCGCCCTGATGAAGCTGCCGGATTTGAAGCCCTCGGAAGAGGACTCGATGCTCGCCAAGCGTGTCTCAGACGCTGCCGGTCCGCTCCCCGAGTCGCCTGGCCCCCGTGGCGGGGTCGGCCCCGGAGGACCCGGAGGACCCGCTGCTGCCGGTGGTCGACCCGGCGGTGGGCGTCCCGGTGGGGCGGGTGGACCCGGTGCGGCGGGTGGACCCGGTGCGGCGGGTGGACCCGGTGCGGCGGGAGGTGGTCGTCCCGGAGGTTTCGGTGGACCAGGTGCAGCGGGTGGTGGCGGTGGACGTCCCGAGGGGGCCGGTCCTCCCGCAGGGGGCGGTCGCCCCGGAGGACCTGCTGGTGGGCCCCCGGCGCAGCGACCAGGTACTGCCGCCCAGGCGAGCCAGGAAGCCGGCGCCGAGTCGTCAGATGCCGCCGCAGGGACCGAGGGGAAGAAACGTTCCTTCCTCGATCGAATCTCGGATGTTCGCCAAGGCGAGGAAAAATCGAGTGAGTGAAACCCAGGTCGAACCGTACCGCGCCCCGGGCTCGGCAGGCTCTCCGGCGTTCGCGTCGATCCTGAGCTATTCGCCCCCCAAGTCGGTCGGCGATTCGGTACCAGCCGTGTCGATTCGCGAGCTCAAGAAGTCGTACGTCCTGAAGAGCGAAACGGTCCATGCGCTGCGTGGCGTGTCGTTTGACGTCCCCGAGGGGGATTACGTCGCGATCATGGGCCCTTCCGGTTCCGGCAAGAGCACGCTGCTTAACCTGTTGGGATGCCTCGACAAGCCGACGAGCGGCCATTTTTATCTCGGGACCGACGATGTCGCTTCGATGAATGACGACCAGTTGGCCGAAATCCGCAGCCAACGCATCGGTTTTGTCTTTCAGTCCTACAACCTGATCCAGCAGTACACCGTCGTCGAAAACATCCTCGTCCCGCTCTATTACCAGGGGCGTTCGGGCCCTGCCGAAAAGCAGCGGGCGATCGAATTGGCCCGCTCGGTCGGTCTGGGCGAGAGGTTGGACCACCGTCCGATGCAACTCTCCGGTGGCCAACAACAACGCGTCGCGATCGCCCGTAGCCTGATGAACGACCCTTACTTCATCCTCGCCGACGAGGCGACCGGTAACCTTGACTCGGTCACGACCGAAGAGATCCTGAACCTCTTCGACACGCTCAACAATCAGGGTCGCACGATCATCATGGTGACCCACGAAGACGAAGTCGCCGCACGTGCCAAACGGATCGTTCGGCTCGCCGACGGGCTGCTGTCGAGTGACCGGCTCAACACCGAAGAGAGCCGTCAGGAGGCGCGGCGGCGTCAGCACGAGAACATTTTGGCCCTGGCCCAGCGTAAGGTTTGATCGCTCATGCTCTGGTTGCGAACCTGGAAACTCGGTGTCAGAAGCCTGCTGCTGCACCCCTTGCGCAGCGGCCTGACGATGCTCGGCATCTTGATCGGCGTGTGGGCCGTCATCGTCTTGACCGCGATCAGCCAAGGTGCCAGCGACGTCGTCCAGAAGCAGATCGAGTCACTGGGTGCCAACACGATCATCGTCCGCAGCGTTAAGCCACCCCCGGAAAAGATGGAAGGACGCGCCGCGCTCTATGGGCTCAAGCGGGGCGATCTCGATCTGATCCTTTCGAACGTTCCGACGATCGATGGCGCCCTGCCGATCCGTGAAATTCGCCGACAGTTCACCTATCGCGACAAGCAGGTCGACGGTCGCCTCGTCGGTTGTACCCCGGAATACGCCGAGATCAACCGCCTCAAGGTTCGCAGCGGGCGTTTCCTGGCCGATGCCGATGACTTGCAAGGGGATAACGTTTGCGTGTTGGCGGCTCAGGTCGCCGAGCGACTATTCCCCTACGAGGAGCCGCTCGGCAAGCGGGTCTATGTCCCCGAGAGCTTCCACTACTACCGCGTCGTCGGGGTCTTGGAGCATCGCAACGCCTCCGCCGCGATCGGCGGTTCGCTCGATTCGCAAGACTTCTCCAGCGACGTCTATATCCCCATCAAAACGCTCCGCCAAAGGGTCGGCGACACCGTCGTGACACGCAGGGCCGGCCAGTTCGAAACGGAGATCATGCAACTGAACCAGATCACCCTGCAGGTGCAGGACGTCGAGAAGGTGCGAACCACCGCCGCGATGATCGAATCGCTCGTCATGCCCGGGCACGCCGCGATGCGGGACGTGGCGGTCGTCGTCCCGTTGGAGTTGCTCGAACAAGCCCGTAACCTGCGGATGATGTTCTTGGGGATCGGCGTCTTGATCGCTTGCATCTCGCTCGTCGTCGGCGGGATCGGCATCATGAACATCATGCTCGCCAGCGTGACCGAACGGACACGTGAGATCGGGATCCGCCGGGCGCTGGGTGCGAAGCGGAAAGACATTGTCCAGCAGTTCTTGGTCGAGACGATCGTGCTCAGTTTTTCCGGGGCCGCGCTGGGGATTGTGCTCGGGTTCCTCGGTCCGCCGATCTACCGCGGGATGCTCTTCGCCTTAGAAAAGACGTCCCCCGAAAAGTTCGCCTCATTGCCCGAAGCGATTCGCCAGGCGGAGCCGTCCATCGTCTACGCCACGATCCCATTGGCGGTCGGGATCGCCGTCGCGGTCGGGCTGGTCAGCGGCCTGTATCCCGCGATCCGTGCGGCCAATATGAACCCCATCGACGCCTTGCGGCACGAGTGATTTGTGGGGGTCCTCAGGGCCACCTTCTGACTTTCGGCCGGGATCGGAACGAAGAGGCGGTGGCAACCAAAGCCGCGACCACCGCACCGGCACCGGCACCGTAGGCCGTACCACGCAACAATTGCTGCTCGAACGGCAGGCCGTAGGGCACCCCGGCGGATGGGGCTTTCAGGACGAACAGTTCACCGTTTTGTCGCTTGACCTCTTCTCGTTTCTCGGGCTCCTTGGACAGCCCCAACGCCTTGACCGCCGCGTCGTAATCGGTCTGCAAGCTTTCGAGCTTCTGTTTGTATTGCTGTTCTTTGACCGACTCCTGCTGCCTGCGGATGGTGGTCTCGCGAAGCGTCGCGATTTGCATGTCGAGTTGTTCGAGCTTCGTCGTCTCCGTCGCGATCTCTTCGCGAAGCGACGTGATCAAGCGACGGATTTGCGTCAGCACCTGCTCCTGATCGAGCGCCGCGAGTTGTGGAGAGATCGCGTCGCCCGTTTCACCCCGTAACAGGCTGAGCAACTTCACGGCCGGTTGCTCCTTTTCTTTCGCCTCGGCCGCGTTGGTCAACCGCTTTTGAAACCCCTGGATGCGGGTCGCGATTTCGGCCCGTTCCACTTCGATCGCGGTGAGCTCCCTCTTCAGGTCGTCAACGCTTCGGCCGTCGGCGGTCAGTTTGTCGAATTCACGTCGCCACTCCCGGTATTCCTTCTCGGCCTGTTCCAGCACGGCCAGGCGTTGGTCCATCTCGGAGAGCTTCTGTTTGGTCATCTCCAAATCTGTCGGCTCGTCGTTTTTCGTCTCAGGGAAATGCTGTTGCTGAAAGGCCTTCAGGAGGTTTTGCAAAAACGCCTGCGGACGCTGTGGGTCGAGGTCATCTTTCGTCGCCCTGATCAGGATCTCGGTCAACGAAAAGCCGACGGTCTCGACGGCGAAGTTCTTGCCGGCGCGGAAATCGAGCAACGCCAGTTCGATCTCGGGGCTGTTGTTCTCTAAGCCCCCCAAAATCAAGGCTTCCCGAACCGTCGTCTCGGAGCGGAGCAATTCGGGCATCCTGCCCAGTTGCCCCGCGGGGGGTGATGTCCCATTTTCCGGCGCGGGGGGCACGGTGATCCGAAGGTCGGCAGTCGAACGAAATCGTTTCGGCTGGCTCAGCCCCTGCAAGTAGCCGTAACCTGTGCCGACCAATGTCCCGATCGCCAGCAAGGCCAACAGTCTTAGGGGTGATGGCATCCGGGGGCTCCGTGGGGAGGGAATGATTGCGGGTCGGCCGAAATTACCTTTGGGCGGCGGTGCGACGCAAAGGACGCCACCAGTCCGGGTGAGCCGTGTACCAGCGGATCGTCTGCTCGAGCGCCGCAGGCCAAGCGGAACGGGTCGGGCGCCAATCGAGCTCGCGAGCGATCTTCGTGGCATCGATCGCGTAACGTCGATCATGGCCGGGACGATCGGCGACGTAGCGGATCGATGTCTCGTCCTTGCCCATCAACGCGATGATGGTGCGAGTCAGTTCGAGGTTGGATCGCTCGTTATTGCCGCCGATGTTGTAAACCTCACCCGCCGCGCCAGCTTCCAGGACCCTCAACAGCGCCTCACAGTGGTCTTCGACATGCAACCAGTCGCGAACGTTCAGCCCGTCACCATAGAGAGGGACTTGCTCCCCTTCGAGCAGGTTGGTGACGAAGAGCGGGATCACCTTCTCGGGGTATTGGTAAGGGCCGAAGTTATTCGAACATCGCGTCACCGCAACGTTCAACCCGTGGGTGTGGTGGTAAGCCAGGGCCAGCAAATCGCTTCCGGCTTTGCTCGCGCTGTAGGGGCTGTTGGTGTGCAGCGGCGTTTGTTCGGTGAACTGAAGGTCGGGTCGATCGAGCGGCAGTGAGCCGTAGACTTCGTCGGTGCTGACGTGCAAGAATCGTTTCGGGCTACCTTTGCCCCAGACCGATAGTGCCGCGTCGAGCAGGGTTTGGGTCCCCAACACGTTCGACTCGATGAACGGGCGAGAATTGACGATCGACCGATCGACATGGCTTTCGGCCGCCAGATGAGCGACGGCATCGCAATCCGCGAGTAGTCTTTCGACCAACTCGCGGTCGAGGATGTTGCCGTGAACGAAACGGTATTGCGGATCACTTGCCAGGTCGGCGAGGTTCGCCGGGTTGCCAGAGTAAGTCAGCGCGTCCAGATTGGTGATGCTCCAGTCCGGACGGGCGGCGCGGACGAACCGCACAAGGTTCGACCCAATGAACCCACAACCGCCGGTGATCAACAGGTG
>JBEIRZ010000574.1:0-2271 GCA_040375695.1 Planctomycetaceae bacterium | reverse complement strand
TCATCGGCAGGTTTCGCATCCGTGACTGTACCCGTCTTCGCGATCGCGCTTTCGGCCGCGTTGCTTACCGTATCGGCAACGGGTGCGGGGGCGGTGCGAAGTCGGGCGAGGACGTTGCGGCCGGTGCCGGTCTTCCGTTCGATGCGAACGCTGGCGGCGAATTTGACCCCATCGATCGCGTAACCCATCGCCGGTTCGCCGTGATCGAGCGCCTTTTGTTCGTCGGCGAGTTTTTTGCCGGCGGCGGCGAGGATTTCGGCTGCGGTGGCGTTATCGATCGAGATCACCGCCATGCTGACCCCGGCCTGCGAGGCGTCGCGGTCGAAGCGGATCAGTTCGGTCGTGTGTCCGCTCGTCGGGCCCGAGACGAAGAGGATCCCGCGGGCACCGAGGTCGCGGGCGACCGTCGCCTTGCGGCGCGGGGAGCTGTAGCGGGCCCAGTGTTGGCGGATCTCGGGTTTGATGTCTTGTGGCATGTCGCGGAAGACGACGACCCATTTGTCTTTGACATCGAGATGGGTGTAGCTGTCGTAGGCCGGGATCTTTTCCCCTTCGGGTGCGACCAACCCGTAACCTGCGAAGACGACCGGGGCGGGTTCGAAATTGCCGTCACCGGAAAAGGAGAGCGGACGCCAATCTTTTTCGATTCCCAATTCGCGATCGTTGATCGCCAAGCGATTCCCTTCACCGAGGACGGCGCCGGCGGGGAATTCGAACGTTTGGAAGAAGGTCCCGTCGACCCCGGCGGGTTCGAAGCCGAGGCTTTCGAGGTAGGCGGCGACGTACGAGGTCGCGCGAATTTCCCCTTCGGTACCGGTCAAGCGGCCACCGAGTTCACGGCGGGTGAGGTAATCGACGTGGCGTCCGATATCGGCGGCGGAAAATTCGGGGGTGGTCGCCGAGGCGGCGGCGGTTGCGGCTTGGCGGTCTTCGGCGGTCGCGGGGTCGGGGGTGGGTGAGCTGCCATCGAGCCCCAGCGCCTTGCGGGCGTGGTCGTGGTTCCAACGACCCATGAAAATCTGCGACTTGCCACCGGCGGTCCGGGTCGACGTCCAAGAGATCTGTTTGCCATCGGGAAGGAAGACCGGCAAGCCGTCAAAGCCGCCGGTGTGGGTGACCCGAACCGGTTCCCCTTGGCCGTCGGCGCGGACGACATAGAGTTCGAAGTTCGCGAAGCCGTGCCGGTTCGTCGTGAAGATCAGGTATTCGCCGCTGGGGTGAAAATAGGGGGCCCAGCTCATCGCCCCAAGCGCCGTCAATCGTTTCGGCTCGCCGCCTTCGATCGACATGGTGAAGACCTCGGCCGTCGCGCCATCTTCGCTGAAGCGTCGCCAGCAGAACGATTTTCCGTCGGGCGCAAAGAACGGGCCGCCGTCATAACCGAGGGTATCGGTTAGCCGCACGACGTTGGTGCCGTCGGCGTTCATCTTGTAGATATCGATCATCGAAGCCGGATCGATCTCGAAGAGCGTCTTTTCGCGATCGGAGAGTTCGCGACCGAAGGCGGCGCGATTGGAAGCGAAGAGGACCGTCTTGCCGTCAGGGCTGTAGGATGCTTCGGCGTCGTAACCGAGTGCATCGGTCAAACGGCGGTACTTTTTGGTGGGGCGATCGTATTCATAGAGTTCGAACTGCGGGTCGTAGTCCCAGGCGTAACGTCGTTGTTGTCCGCTGGCCCTGAAGTCGAGCTCTTTCTTTTGCAGCTCGGGCGAGGCCGGGTCGCCGTGGGTGCTCGCGAAGAGGACGCGACCCCCTTGGGGGTGGATCCACGCGCAGGTCGTCTTGCCGTTCCCCGGGGAGACGCGGCTGATGTCGCCGCTGGCCATGTCCATCAGGAAGATTTGGTAGAACGGATTGGCGGGGTCACGTTCGGACTGAAAAACCATCTCTTGGCCATCGCGGCTGAAGTAACCTTCACCGGCACGCAGCCCGCCGAAGGTCACTTGGCGTGTGTTATCGATCCAGTGCGATTCGGCCGTCTTCGCGGCTTCGGGATCCGCCTCGGTGATGTCTTTGTCTTGCTGCGCGATGGCCTGATAGGGCGCAGCGGCCGCGGCGCGGGCCCATAGCAAGCAGGCGGATCTTAGCAATGCACAGCTAGACGCGGGGCGGATGCCGCACGTGAAACACATAACGTCCACCGGAGGGAGAGGGAGGCGGGTGAGGTGCCACGGTCGGGCCGGTCGCATGGGGATGATGGCCGGTACCGAAAAAGGCCTCCGCCGGTCGACTGGCGACGCGGCGGAAAGGGACGAGTCATTTTACAGCCCG
>JBEIRZ010000176.1:0-9157 GCA_040375695.1 Planctomycetaceae bacterium | reverse complement strand
TCCAAAGCAACGTTGTTGCGTCTGCGAAGCGGCTCGGTTTGACATTGAACGAGGCCGATTTGGCGCGTTGGTCATCGGCGATCACGAAGGCGACGGGTAATTCGGACATCGCGATCGACGCGGCGACGGGGGTATTTGGCCATAAGGTGTCGATGCTCGATTTCGACACGAAGGATTTGCAGCGGTTTCGCGAGATCGGCAAGATCGTCGAGTTCGAAGATGTGCCGAACGTGGTGGAGACGGCGCTGGCCTTGTCGGGATCGGCGGCGCAGTCCAAGTTTCAGATTCATCCGGGCGATTGTGATTACTTCGAGCGGGTGAATATCATCGCCCCGACGCGGCAAGAGGCCTGCAACATCCTGTGCCGGATCATGCGGGAGAAATGCCTCAGCACGATAAGTGGCGAAGGTTATCAATTGACCTTCGTAAGGTACGGTAATTATCCCCAGGATCTTACCCGAGAAGGCAGAAAGTACTCCAAGGGGTCTCCGATCGCGTGGTTGCCTGACGAGATCGTCGCGGGGCATTTGAAGGGGCAAGATGCGCAGGGGAAAACGGTGACGGTGACTTGGGAGTCATTGTCGCAGGAGCCCGCGTGGTGCAAGCTCGATTGGGTGATTGTCGACCCGGTGCGTGGCCAGCTTTCTAACGTCAGCAACATGCTCGATGTCACCTGGGAGGCCCCCGACGGCAAGATCACGCCGCTGGACGGTTACCTCGACGGCTATTTCCAAGAGATCTATCTCGATTCGCAATCGGCGCCGATTTTCACCAAGCTGGTGAAGCAGGTCTCGACCGATGTGATGGACGATTATGTCGAGATGTTGGAAAAAGAGGTGAAGAAATGCGTCAAAACCGACAGGCCGAATTACGGCAAGGCGGCGAAGCGGATGTACAACATCTTTCGTTTGAACGGCCAGTACGAGGAGGCGGCTTTTTTAAGGACGCTGTTCGATGAGCCCGCAGCGCTCTTGTACCAGGTTCATGCGTTGCTTTGGACGGTGCAGGAGGCGATCGAAAAGAGCGAGGTCTTTGACGTCGACACGATCCTCGACCAGACCGATGACTTGATCTTGGGGGTGATCAAGGCGTTGGAGGGCGAAAAGGAGATCGAGATCGTCAGGCACTTGTTGAAATTGTCACGGATCATCAGCCGTCAGGACCCCAACACGCCGCTGGGGCCGCAGGTCGACGCGGCGCAGGCGCAGGTGATGCAGATCGTCAATAACTTTTTCTACGAAAAGATGACGGCGTTGCCCGCGATCCGCGAATACATCGAAGGGGTCAAGCAAGAAGCTAAGGCTTGATGCTGGTGTAAATTGACTTGCCGCGACCCCTCATGGCGGGTCGCGTGCGTTCGGCATTTGCCCTCGTCATGCGGGCCTCAGGATCGATTCGCAAGCTTTGGTTCGAATCGATCGGGTTGTCTCGATCAGCTCATCGTTTGCGGGCGAAGGCGAGCATCTTGGCAAAGATCGAAGCTTGAGCCTTGGCATCGTCAAGGGCGTTGTGCGTTTGGGGGGTATCGGGGCGGAAATCGGCGCGGAGCTGGTTGGAACTGCTTTCGGTCCATGAGCTGTGCGTTAGCCCCATGTGGAACGACTTGATGTCGATGCCGCCGAAGCCGAAAGGGTTGGTAGGGGAATAGGTTTCGAAGTACCAGTTCACGAATTGCCAATCGTAGCAGCCGTTGAAGCCGACGAAGACGGGCCGCATCCCCACCGAGTTGGCTTCGACCCAATTTCGGAATTCGGCCATCCCTGCCTCGGGGGTCGAACCGGTCTGCTGAAGTTTATCGAGGTCGAGGTCGAGGATTCGCATCGCCTCGGGGACGAATTCATGTGATGTCGGTTTGAACTCGACGTAAAACGCGACGTCGGGGTCATCGACCGCGCATGCCCCGAGCGACAGCATGCTGTATTTGCCAGGGATCGGACCGGACGATTCGATATCGACGGAAAAGTAACGTTCGGGCTTCACGCGTGCGGGCTCTAAGTTAAAGGGTGCGGTGGGGCGGTAAGGTTAAAAGGGGAGAACGGGTCCGAGGTCGATCGCTAGGGAAAGGGTTGGGCTGATAGTTCAAAAGGACGAATTACTCTAGCACCCTGAAGCTGGCCGGCAATGGCCGCGATTCGGGCGTGAAGGTACGCAAAGGGGGGCGGGCGGCGCGATCGCGATGGCTCGGTTGGCCTGCGGTGCATAGCTGGCACGAAGTGGACAGGGGTGACCGCGAGGCAACAACAGACAAGACGATTGGGATAGAATGCTAAGTCGGTTTTGGTCGCGGTTTTGCGGGCGAAGATGACAACGCGAGCGGGGATGAAACGGGGATGACAGTACCTTTATCGCCGCGTGGGCGGGTCGCCGTATTGTTGGCATCGGTCACCGGGTTGCTGTTTGACGGCATCGAGTTGGGATTGATGCCCGTCGCGTCGTTGTCGGTATCGCAAGGGTTGCTTGGTGAGGCTTACACGCCGGCGTTGGGTGGGGAGTGGTTCGCTTGGTTCACCGCGTCGTTGATGTTGGGTGCGGCGATCGGCGGGATCGTGCTTGGGAATCTTGGCGATCGGATCGGTCGGGCGCGGGCGATGGGGGTCAGCATCCTCTTTTATTCGATCTTTGCCGCGCTGGGGGCATTCGTCAGGACGCAGGAAGAGATGCTCGTGTTGCGGTTTTTGGTCGGGTTGGGGGTCGGCGGGATGTGGCCCAACGGGATGGCGTTGGTCGCGGAGTGTTGGCCGACGGCATCGCGACCGATCGTATCGGGGGTGATGAGTGCCGGGTTGAACGCGGGGATTTTGTTATTGTCGCAAGTGGCGAGGTTGTGGCCTGTCACCCCTGAATCATGGCGTTGGCTTTTTTATCTGGCGGGGGCGCCGGCGGTGTTGGGGATCATCGTGTTGGTGGCGCTGCCGGAATCACCGAGCTGGTTGGCAGGGAAGGCGAAGGCGAGCAAGGACGAGGACAAAGATAAGGGGCCAGCCCGTGGCGGTTCGTCGATCCGGGAGCTCTTCGGGCGGGAGTTATTGCCGATCACGTTGACCGCGATCGTGATCGCCTCGGTGCCGCTGATCGGTGCTTGGTCGGCGAGCAAATGGATGATCCCTTGGGCGGATAAGGTCGCGGGGGCGGCCGACCCCGGGTACAAGGCGGCGACGCAGGGGTGGTGGGCGCTTGGTGCGACGCTCGGCAGTTTCGCGGGGGCACAAATCGTCGGTCGGATCGGGAGGCGGTTGAGTTACCTATTGATCAGCATCGGGACGACGATCTTGACGGTCGCGATGTTCCGTTTCACGGCGCCGTTGGAAGATGGATTCCATGGGGTCGTTTTCGCGCAAGGTTTCGTCGCGACGCTCTTTTTTGGCTGGCTCGCGTTGTTTTTGCCGGAAGTTTTTCCGCTGCGGGTGCGAGCGACCGGGAGCGGTTTGGCGTACAACTCGGGACGTTTCGCGACCGCGGCCGGGGTCCTTTTTGCCGGAGGGCTCTTTTCCTTTTTGGGTGGCGATTATGCGCGTGTGGGGGCGATCTGCGCCGCGGTGTATGCGCTGGGCGCGATCGTCATTTGGCTCGTCCCGGAACGCCGCAACGAATTGGTGGCTGACGAAACGGCGGGTGTGGGGGGCGGTGCCGGCGCCGGGGGCGATGTGGGGGGCGACGCGGGGGTGGCGAAGTGAATCGGGTTGTCTCGGGTGGGGGGCCCGTTTCTGATGGTTTGGAAGCCCGCCTTCGTCGGCGGTGCTGGTTGTCGGGATCGGGATTGAGGTCGCGGGAGTTCCCCGGTTGTGCGGTCGCGGTGGGTCGGGCTAAAACGATCTTGTCAGACGGCCCATTGGCCGTCGCGGTTTCCCGACCCATTCGCGTGAGTTGACCCGATGAAGTTGTGTCGCTTTTACGATTCGCGGCGTCAGGCCGTTTACGGTTTGGCAACGAAACACGGGATGATCCCGCTTTCGGCTTTGCTCGATCCGCAGCCGACCGACGAGACGATCATGGGTCGGTTGGAAGAGGTGATCGCGGCGGCGGCGACGGCGAAGCCGGAGCAGGCGATCGAGATGCCGACATCGCTTCTGCCGCCGGTCCCGCCACCGGAAAAGGTGATCTGCATCGGGTTGAATTATCTGGATCATGCGATCGAGACGGGTGCGAAGCCGCCGACGGAGCCGATAGTTTTCAGCAAGTTCAACACGGCGTTGATCGGTGACGGCGACGCGATCGTCCTCCCGTCATTGAGCCAAGAGGTCGATTACGAAGCGGAGTTGGTCGTGGTGATCGGCCGGACGACGCGGCATGTCGCGGTCAAGGACGCGTTGAAGTGTGTCGCCGGCTACACCTGTGGTCACGACGTCTCGGCACGGGATTGGCAGAAGGGTCGTCCGGGGGGGCAGTGGTTGCTCGGGAAGTCGTTCGACACCTTTGGCCCGATCGGCCCGTGGCTCGTGACGACGGACGAGATCCCTGACCCGTCGAACCTGAGGGTCAGGATGCACTTGAGCGGCGAGGTGGTCCAGGATTCAACGACGCGTCAGTTGATCTTTGACATCCCGCAATTGATTTCGCACCTGTCAAAGATCATGACCTTGAAAGCGGGGGATTTGATTTTTACCGGGACGCCCCCGGGGGTCGGGATGGCCAAAACGCCGCCGAGGTTTTTGCGGCATGGCGATGTATGCACGGTCGAGATCGAAGGGATCGGCCCGTTGACCAACCCCTGTGTCGCCGAGGCGTCGCTCGATTGATCCCGTGATATCGCGAATCAGTCGGGGGTATCGAGGTAGGGGTCTTGGCCGATTTCGCGTTGCATTTTTTTCCGCTCTTTTTCGTGATGGAGCAGGACCATGCGGTCGCGGAAGTGTTTGCGTTCGACCTTTTGTTGGGCCCGGCGAAACATCGGGGCGTAAGAATCGATCGCGCCGGCGGTGCTGAGCCCTTTGGCTTTGAGCTTTTCGCTCTTCTCGGGGCCATACCCGTTTTTCAGGATGTCGTCGTCGAGCGATAGGTATTGGCGGTAGGAGCCTTGGTCCCCTTGTCGGCCGCAGCGGCCGATCAATTGTCGGTCGATTCGAGCGGCATCGTGCAATTCGGTGCAGATGACGTGCATGCCGCCGATCTGTTCGAGGCTCGGTTCGATTTTGATATCGGTACCGCGGCCGGCCATGTTGGTGGCGACGGTGACTTTGCCACGGAGGCCGGCGCGGCCGACGATTTCGGCTTCTTCTGCGACCTTGTTGGCATTGAGCACTTCGTGTTCGATACCGACCTCGGTAAGCATTCGGGAAATGATTTCGCTCTTGTCGATCGAACGGGTCCCGATCAGGATCGGCCGCCCGGCCGCGTGGATCTCGGTGACTTCGCGGACGATCGCCTCGTATTTTTCTTCGGCGGTACCGTAGACGCTATCGGCGAGGCGCTCGCGTCGCGGGGGCCGGTTCGTCGGGACGCGGATGACGGGGGTGCGATAGATCCGTTTCAATTCGCTCGCGCTGCTGGCCGCGGTGCCGGTCATCCCGGCGAGGTAGGGATAGCGGAGGAAGAGGTCTTGGATCGTGATCCGCGCGGCTTGTCCGGTCGGGACGCTGATTTCGATCTGTTCTTTTGCCTCGATCGCCTGGTGGATCCCGTCTCGCCACTTGCGTCCTTCGGCCAAGCGGCCGGTGAATTCGTCGACGATGACGATTTCCATCCCACCCTTTTGCCCGGGGCGGACGACGTATTGCCGATTGAGGATGAATTCGCGGTGGACTTTGATCGCGCGTTCGGTGAATTCGTAAAGATCGACCAGGCCCATCGTGCGGACGAGGTCTTGTTTGGGGAGAGAGCGGACCTTTTGGCGGCCGCGGGCGGTCAATTCGAAACGCTTCGTCTCGTCGTCGATTTCGAAATGTTCGTCGAGGATAAATTCCGGCGCGTGCTCCGCGGCCCAGCGGTAGGTCTGGATGATCTGGTCGCGGACGGTGTCTTCGATCGAACCGATGATCAGCGGCGTGCGGGCCTCGTCGATCAGGATGCTGTCGGCTTCGTCGACGAGGCAATAGTGCATCCCCCGCATGACGACGCTGTCGCCTTGTTGGTTGAACCCGCCCCCCTCGCCAAGCACATCGGTTTGGAGGCGGTTTTGTGCGCGGAGCAGCAGCCGGTCGCGGAGGAAGTCGAAGCCGAACTCTTTCGCGGTGCCATAAGTGATCGCGGCGGAATAGCTTTGGCGTCGGCGGCTCTGGTCATCTGGCGTTTGGATGATGCCGACGGAAACGCCGATTCGGTCGAAGAGTGGTCGCATCCATTCGGCGTCGCGTTTGGCGAGGTAATCGTTCACCGTCGCCAGGTGCGCCCCTTTGCCCGATAGCGAGTGGAGGTAAAGCGGCAGGGTCGCCGTCAACGTCTTGCCCTCCCCCGTTTGCATCTCCGCGATGCACCCCTCGAACAGCGCGATCGCGCCGATCATTTGCACGTCGTAGTGTCGCATCTGCAGCGAACGCCGCCCCGATTCGCGGACCAGTGCGTAGGCTTCGGGCAACAGGGTCACGAGCTTTTCGCCGGCCATCGCGCGGTACCGCAGCGCCAAGCTCCGTTTCTTGAGCCCCGCGTCGGTCTCGTTCAGCATCGTGTGTTCGAAGTCGTTGATCTGGGCAAGGAGTTTTTTCCAGCGCCGCATCCGCAGGGAAAGCCAGCCCCACCCCATGCCGTTGAGCGCCTGTTGCGACTCGACGCGGTGGGCCGGCCTCGCCGTCGCTGCGGCGGGCGGGTCGGGCTCGGGGTTGGCCGGGGCGAGCGGATCAGGACCCTCGAACTCGTCTTCGGCCCCTTGTCGGTCGTTCGAACCCGCCAGGATCAGTTCCCCTTTCACCGATGGGTGCTGCGGGGGGGCCGATGCGGGATCGGATTCCTCGAAATTCCCACCGGAAGGGGGGCCAGCGGTGGCGGAACGATCGGAAGAAGTCGACATGCGGCGATTTTTTGGTCGGAATGCGATGGGATTTGTTTCAGTTTACCGGATGTCCGGTCCGATGGCGCGGCAAAAAAAAGGGAGACCCGATTGGGAATGGGTGGTTTGGGTAATTTTTGCCTGCCGTTAGGAAGTCTCTGAATGCAACGGTGGAAAGTGTCGATCCTTTCCTGCGGGTCGTAGCAGTTTCCCGGACCTTCGAGAATCTAATCATGAAGAGTCGTTTCCGCAGGTTGGCATTGGCGGCAGCGCTGTCAACCACGGTCGCACCGATGGCGTTTGCCGAGGAAGGCAAATTTGTGGGCGACCATTACGCCGAATATTTCCGCGATTCCGAAGGGCCACGTGTGGCGCTTGCCACCGTCGGTGATCTGAAAAAGGAAAGTTCGGCTTCCAAGGACTACGTCGGGGATGAAGTCCGGCGTGTCGCAGGGACCGACCCGATCGTCGATCCCACAACCCCTGCCCCTGCGCTAAAGCCGCTCTCGGAAGTCGGGACGCCTGTCGCGACGAGCGGGACGGTTGGTTCGACGGCCTCGATCGGGACGACGATCGCGGGGGATTGTGCCCCATGCGAACAGATGCCCTGCGAGGCCTTGCGTTCGACCGTTCTGTGCGGACGCCAGGATTACTGGATGCGGGCCGAACTACTCCTTTGGTTCCCGCAAGGTCGAACCACCCCGCCGATGGGTGTCCGGACCGATCCTCAGACGTTGCCGTATCTCGGCGACCCCACCGCCGAAGCGTTTGGCGAAAGCTACGGTAACGACCTTGTCCCCGGATTCAGGGGTGACGTCGGTCGGTACTTTGGGGGCGGCAACTACGGGCTGGGTGGACGCGTCTGGGTCCTCGGCGAAGACGATGACGATTTCAACTTTGGCGGTGACGGTTCGACCGAATCGTTGGGGATCCCGTTTTACAACACCTACCCGCCGGCCCTCGGCGAGGACGCGTTGATCGTCGGTTTCGACAACTTGGCCGGGAATCAGTTCGTCGGCGACGCGACGGTTTCGAGTTCGCTTAGCATCGTCGCCGCGGAACTCTATGGCCGGGCGCTGTTGGGCAGCAGTTGCCGGCATCGGTTCGAACTGATCGGCGGTTACAGCCACTTCAACATCGAAGACCACTTCGGGTTGAGCGCCGAATCGGTCGAACTGCCGGTCGGCGAATTGACGACCTTCCGTGACGATTTCGATACCCGAAATGAATTCAATGGCGGACAGTTGGGTAGCGAGTTCACCTTGAACCGAGGCCGTTGGCTCGCCAGTTCGCTGACGAAGGTGCATTTGGGGAACATGTCGCAAACAGCGACGGTCGTCGGTGCGTCGTCGCAAGAGGTGATCGGATCGGGCGTCTTGAACTCGTTCGACCAAGGGCTCTTCGCCCGAGGTGATGCCCTTGGCACCCGCCAGCAGGACGTCTTCGCCTTCGCCCCGGAAATGAACTTGCGGTTGGGATACCGATTCCGCCAGCACGTCAGTTTCCACGTCGGCTACAGTTTCATTTACTGGAACAATGTCGCCTTGGCCAGCGACCTGATCGACCGCAACATTTATGTCGACAAGTCGAACCTAGGCGATGCGGGCCCTGCCCGTGCCCCACGATCGCTCAGCGGGTCCGGCTTGTGGGTCCAGGGGATCGACCTGGGTGCGACGCTGACCTTCTAGTCAGCTTCGCAGCGACCCTCGATGGCCGCTCGCGGTCCGGGATGATGCGGGCGGCTGTCCGTCGAACAACGACCTAATCTTCGATCGTCGCGCCGGTGAAAATCGGCGCGACGATTTCTGTTTTCAGCTCCGGGCCGATGCGATTGGCCAGTCGATTCGCTTCATCTTCCGACTGGCACGCGGCGAAAACGGTCGGTCCCCACGAGCTTTGGCCGTACCCGATCGCCCCTGCATCGCGGAGCCGGTCGATGATCGCGGCGACTCTCGGCCCGTTGTAAGGCCCCCCTTGCTGGCCCGCGAAGAGTTCGCCGCTGCGTCGGTTGAACTGGGTGAGCGACTTGGCGAAGCTGGCGAAATCACCCTCGCCGCAGGCGTCGATCATCGTCTGCCCCAACTCGCGGAGCGATCGACGTGTTGCAGGGCCTGCCCCCGTAGATGATTTGAAGGCTCGACTTTCGGCATCGCCGCAGAGCGAACCTTCCGCGTCGTTTGGCCTGGTGATCAGCCACCGCCAGCCTTTCGGGGGGGAGACCCTGATGACGGAATCGCC
>JBEIRZ010000044.1:0-21944 GCA_040375695.1 Planctomycetaceae bacterium | reverse complement strand
GGGACATAGCGGCAACGCAACCTTTGCCACGAAAAGCTAGCACGCGGACTGGCGAAGTAGTGACGGTCGCGTAGTGTTTTTCGTCTCTGAGAGGCTCGCATGCACGATGGTAGCGACTGGGTGGGTTGTGCGTTTGCTTTGTCGCCGCGGGAAGCCTACTTTCGACACAGCCATCCTCTTTAAGCGAGTGATTTCGATCTTTTAGTTGATGAACGTTCTGACAAAGCTGACCAAATCGTCGACCTGCTGGTCACCATGACGTGCCGTTAGGCTGATCCGCAGCCTCGATGTCCCGACCGGGACCGTGGGCGGGCGAATTGCCGGGATAAAAATCCCGGCCGAGATGGCTGCTTGGGCTATTTGTAAAGCCTTGCGATTATCGCCAACGATGATGGGAACGATCGGTATGATTCGATTCGGGTCGGCCGGATCACCGATACCGATCCGTTGTCGAACCCCTTCGGCCAGGGAGCAAACTCTGGCACGACGGTAAGGTTCTCGCATGATGCTTTCGACGCCGGCGATGGCGCTAGCGATGACCGAAGGTGGAGCAGCGGTACTGAAAATGAGAGGGCGACAGAAATTCACCAGATAGTCGACCACAACCCTGGGCCCCGTGACAAAGCCTCCCAAAGAACCGATCGCTTTGCTCAATGTCCCGATCCGGATCGGGACGCGAGCTTTGACCCCGAAATGGGAACAGGCTCCCGATCCGTCCGAGCCCAAGACGCCAGTGCCGTGAGCTTCGTCAACGATCAGGATCGCCTCGTATTGCTCGGCCAGGGAGCAAAGGCTGTCCAGCGGGGCCAAGCTTCCATCCATACCGAAGACCCCTTCGGTCACGATCCAAACTTGATGATAGTTTTTGCGCCGCTGCTGAAGGATTTCCTTGACAGCCGCCGCATCCTTGTGGGGGTAGACTATTTTTTCTGCTGCCGAAAGCCGGCACCCATCGATGATGCTCGCGTGGTTCAGTTGATCGCTTAGGATGAGATCACCGCGTTGAGGTAGCGTGGCGATCGTTCCCGAGCATGCCGCATATCCGCTTGGCAGCAAGACGGTCGCCTCGGTCTCTTCGAGTTGGCTTAGCAGGTGGCATAACTTGTCATGGAGGTTGGTGTAGCCGCAGATAAGTGGGCTTGCCCCCGCACCATGCGGATAAAAATTGGCCTGCGACGTGATTTCGCCCGCCAAGCCGAGATAATCATTGGAGCCGAAGTTGATCAGTTCCGTCGTCGGGTTCGACTTGGGGCTTTCCGCGATTGGCCAGGGCCTAAGTTTTCTGAATGCGTCGTTCGCCTCAGTTGATAGAAGACGCCGCTGGAGGGGTCCGAATAAATCTTGCATCAGTCGTCAGGCATCCGATGGATTGTTTTGCGACGTCAGAGCTTAGCCTGGCGGCCATTGCATCGGCCTGCCTCCAAGTAGATGAAAATGCAAATGTGGAACTTCTTGGCCTCCGTCACGGCCGCAATTGACCACCACGCGATAGCCATCACCTAGACCGAGCGACTTAGCGACCTTGGAAACGACCATCACGCAGCGTCCCACGATCAGCTCGTCTTCATCGGTAAGTGAGTCGAGGGAAACGATGGGCTTTTTGGGGATTACCAGAATATGTGTTGGTGCCTTCGGCGAAATGTCTGTTATAGCGATGCACAGTTCGTCCTCAAAGACGAATTCGGCGGGGATCTCACGGGCAATGATTTTGGCGAAAACGGTCATAAAACGGCCTCGCTATTCGACGTCACCGGCAGTCACGCCTGAAGCGCGATATTGCAGAAATGCATCGAGAAAACCCTGTAAATCATTGCCGTTAAGTACGGCGTGAAAATTACCGACGTGATGTCCGGTTCGAACGTCCTTAACCCGTTGGTCGGGATGCAGAAAATAATTACGTATTTGAGATCCGAAACCGGTTCTGGCTTTTGCGGCGTACTTGCTGGCCACTTCCGCTTCTCGCCGCTCTTCCTCGATCCGTGCTAATTTTGCCCGCAGCATTTTCCAAGCGGTTGCCCGATTTTGGTGTTGGCTCCGTTCGCTTTGGCAGGATACGGCTACGCCAGTTGGGATGTGCGTCAACCGGACCGCGGAGTCGGTCTTGTTAACGTGTTGTCCCCCCGCCCCCGACGCACGGAAACGATCCTCGCGAATGTCCTTCTCCTGAATATCGACTTCCACCGAGTCGTCAACTTCAGGTGCAACATCGACGGCAGCAAAGCTGGTCTGGCGTTTCCCTTCTGAATTGAAAGGGCTAATTCGAACGAGGCGATGGATCCCTTCTTCTCCTTTTAGATAACCATAAGCCATTGGCCCACGTATCGCGATCGTAGCACTGTTGATTCCGGCCTCTTCGTTATCGCTGCGGTCGAATAGTTCGACTTTAAAATCGTGTTGATTGGCCCAAGCGATATACATTCTAAGCATCATCTCTGCCCAGTCGTTCGCATCGGTGCCCCCATCTCGGGCGTTGATCGACAGGATCGCATCCGTCGCGTCGTTGGGGCCGTTCAGCAGGGCTTTCAGCTCAAGCTTCGCCAGATCATGCTCGATTCGTTCGATCTCCTGCCGAATTTCCTGATCCATCGACTCATCGCCTTCTGCCATTTCGATCAAGGCGATCAAATCCGCTGATGATTGGCTCAGTTCGTCGATAGGGCCTACGATTCCCTTCAGGCCTTTCAGCTTGACAACCGTCTTCTGGGCTTTGTCTGCCTGGCTCCAGAAGTCAGGCCTACCCATGTCGTTTTCGATATCGGCTATTTCTCGACGCTTAGTAGCGTAGTCAAAGAGAGTCTCCGAGTTGGACCAAGCGGTCTTGAATCGCGCGGGCACGCTGTGTCAGATCTGCATCCATCTCTTGGCTCAAGCTCAGAAAAATCAATAAGTTTTAGTGAAAGGGCCTTATTATACAGACTTCTCCCCTGGGAGCCATGACCTACTCTAAGCCCCACCAGAGTCGTCCGGTGGGGTGTAGTTATCACCTTCACCAGCGGATGAACCCGACGCACTTACACCACCTGGCGGGGGGGGGAGACCCGGCATGCCCGCAGGCGGGCCGCTAAGTCCTGGCATCCCTCCGGGTGGGCCTACCAACCCTGGCATCCCTCCGGGTGGGCCTACCAACCCTGGCATCCCTCCGGGCGGGCCTACCAACCCTGGCATCCCTCCGGGTGGGCCGCTTTGTCCTTCCATCGCCCCAGTGGCTGCGCCGGGATAGCCCTGTGCGCCGCCTTGACCTCCAGGTTGTGCGGCGGCTTGAGCGGCAAGTTGGTTCATGCCAATGTTAATGATCGCCATGAGTTGTGGGATCAAGAGGTCAAGTTCGCGATGAAATTCCTCTCGACTGGTGGCAGACTTGAGTCCCGCGAGTTGCTGATCCATAACACCGGTCAGGCCGGCGAGGGCAGGGCTAAGCGGCACAGAATCATCGCTGAGCCCGGACAGTGATTGGGTCCAGGCTTGCCAACGCGCCGAAGCAGCGTCCGGTTTATCGCCCCACCAGATCCAGCGCCCTTCCGAGGGGTAGAAAACCTTCGGACCGAACGAGCCTGCCAAAGGGATGGATAGTGCAGCGATTGTCCCTCCATCTTGCGAGGGGGCTGTCTGTATCTGCATCATTGAAGACGCCAAAGACGAAGTCGCCTCTCCACCGCTGGCATTAAAGATCAAAGGGGCTAAGGCATTGTCGATCTCGGTAAGCGATTGCCCCAGGTCGCGACTGCGCAGGCTCTGCATGCTAGTAACCTGATCGGAGAAGAGTTGTTTGAGCCCGATACCGATCGCCAAGACCTGTTGCTCTTTTCCCGCCACGAATGTTTCTACCACCGGGTGGCTGAAGAGCCAACGCTGCTTGGAAACGATCAGGTCGCCGAGTGATTCGAGCGACTTTCGGCCTGCGTCAACCGACGTCGGTTCGAGCTTGCGAACCGCCAATTGAAACCACTGGTCAACCGCTGCTCGTTGGCTCGAAGGCAAGGTGTCATAGAGCACGCGAACGTGCCCTGCTAACAATTGATCGCGTAACCCCTGAAGTGTCGTTTGGAGGTCCACGTTGTCTGCGGGTGGTTGATACGCAGGGGCGGGTGGGGGCGTCTGGGCCTCTTTCGGTGCCGCGGCGGTGGCTTCGGTGGCGACCGAGCGGATCTCGTCGCTCCGACGCAAGATTTGTTCTTGCAGTTTTTCGAAACGCTTTTCTGCTTGGATGCGACTATCGGCTCGAAGGTCACTCATTTTGACCGAGACACGCCGGCCGCCCTCAAGTTTCAAGAAAACCCTCCCATTCCACATGCCGAGCATTTCCCCGGTGATGGTGCTCGTGCCAGTCAGGTTCGTCCACTGATCCGCCGCACGACTCGTTCCCAAGCTGATTAGCAGAATGATTACAGTGGCGGCCAAAGAAATCAGTGATTTGGGCTGAATCTCGCGAACTTTGAATCGGAAGTCCAAAGCGGGGTCTCCTTCGGGCGCGTTGACCTAGGACGGTGAATCGATCCCGCAACGGGAAGGGCCACCAAACGACGAGAAAATAATTGCGTCAATATAGTCCAACGTCCGGGCCTGAGCACTACTCGATTACCTCAATCCTATGCACCCGGCCTTTCGAAATCACCCATCGAAGAGCGAATAAAAGGAAAAACCGCACCGTAGTTAATATGTTTGGAGACAAAATCATCCCCTTGCAGGGTGTCGAAAAGGTTGTCCCAACTAATATACTTTGGCTTTCTTGTATTCTTGACCGGAGTGCCGGATCCTCGACCGCCCCGAGCCTTTCCTCATCATGCCATCTCTCGATACGAGTTTCGAATCGCTTCGGTCAAAGCACTACAACGCTACCTTGCTCCAGCGTCAGGACGTCAACGACGAACTGTTTAGGATTCGTATCCGACCCGACAAGAAGTTCTCACCTTTCGAACCCGGGCAGTATGTTGCTATCGGCTTAGGGTATTGGGAGAAACGGATTCAGCCCTCCCAGCGCGAAGACGTTCCCCCAGAAAAATGGGAAAAACTTGTTTTAAGGGCTTATAGCATTTCTTGCCCGTTGATCGATTCGTCCGGAGAAGTGGTGACATGCAACGATCTCGATCACATCGAACTCTATGTAGCGTTGGTTCGAGGTTCCGATGGTAGTGACATGCCACCGCCTTCCCTGACACCAAGGTTATTTGGTTTGGTCGAGGGGGACCGCATCTTCATGTCTGCTAAGATCAGCGGGAAGTACACCTTGGCGGGTGTTGGACCCGAAGACACCGTTCTGATGATCGGCACGGGGACCGGAGAGGCCCCCCACAACGCAATGGTAGCTGAGTTAATCCGAAGACGGCATCAGGGTAAAATCGTGAATGTCACATCTGTCCGTTACCACAAGGATCTGGGGTACCTGCGCGAACATCAGTTGCTGATGGCCAAACACCCCAATTATCGCTACATCCCGCTTACGACTCGAGAGGCCGAAAATCTTAACCCCAGCCATCCCGGATACGTGGGGAAGCAATACATCCAAGATTTAGTTCGCACTCAGGAACTGCATCGCATGGCTGGGGACCCTTTGCTTCCGCAAAACACACACG
Organism: Planctomycetaceae bacterium; assembly: GCA_040375695.1. Lineage (GTDB taxonomy): Bacteria > Planctomycetota > Planctomycetia > Pirellulales > Pirellulaceae > UBA6163. The sequence goes on along the minus strand of JBEIRZ010000044.1, from coordinate 16,374 downwards.
CATTTCTGTGCGGGAACCCCGCGATGATCGGATTCGTACCTCCTGGCGGGGCCCCACTTCAGCAACCGGGGGTTTTGACCCTTTTGCAGGAGGCAGGATTCATCCGCGAGGAAGCGGGTTGTGGACATGTCCGCTTCGAAAAATACTGGTAATGCTCCTCGCATTTTGTCCAAACAGGGTCAGGAGTGGATACCGTGAGAACGGTCGACCGCATCTCCTGGCTCAAGCCGCAACGGACCGGGTGATTTCACTATCTGCTTTCTCGACCCCATAAATGGTGGCCCAACGGGCTAATTGCCTTCGAAACGTTTCCTCACCATTGGGAAGTGAACGGCTGCTTTCATAGCGACTAACGAAGTCGTCGAAAGGAAGCGGCCTGAATCGAGTTTGCCCGGGTGGAGGCAACTGTTTGCCGTACAGGGCCGTTAATCGTTGGTGGTGGTCCTTCTTCGCGATTTCGAGATAGACCGCATAGAGCTTCGGCAAGGAACCGGCGAGCGGTTCAGGCGTCGATGTCATTACTTGTTCTGAGAACATACAGCTGCCATTTGCTAGCATCAGATTCTTGCCGGAGAGATTAACCCGAGGCTTGACCGGACTCGGCCTATTGCTCCGGCAACCCTTTTAATCCATCGTCAAAAAAACGGCTTGGCAACACTAAAAACTGGTGTTGGCCGACGTCGAATCGACCGGATCAAAAAGACAAACCCGCGGGACGGCTCTGCCGTCCCGCGGGTTGATTGAAGAGTTGAGTAAGGACCGACAATTCGGCTAATCGGGGCAAGCCCGGATGGCCTTACGCTTCCCAGCCTTTACGTGCCTCGCGCTGAACGAAGGCGTTTACCTCGGGGCGATTGGTGCTCTTGAGTTCCTTCGCATCCCATTCGATTCGCTGGCCTTCTCCCGCGCGAAGGGCCAAATTCCCGACCAGAATGGTTTCCGTCAAACGCCCGGCGTAACCAAAGTTTGCCATGGTACCCGGCTTGTAATCGCCTTTGACCGTTGAAACGAACTCCCACTTCTGGCGCTGATCGTTACCGGCCTTAAAGGGGATCCTGGGGACGGTCTGCTCGGGTGCCTTGAAATCGACATAGCGATTCTCAGGAAGCAGGACATATTTGGCCCCGTAGTCATCTGGTGAAAAGAGAACCCCTTTGGAGCCGATCAATACTGCCCCGCTGGTTTTGCTCTTCCCTTCACGCTGTTCGCGGACCCTTTTCTGGAACGATTCGGGGAGCTGAGAAATGATCTCGTCCTTTGGCAGGTTACCGCCGTCGTACCAGTAGAAGGTACACGCCGGCAAATTACCGCGCTTCGGAAATTCGAATTTGAGGGTCGAACTACCTGGATAGGTTTCGCCCTGATAAATCCCGGGATTAGCGATTGCTGTGACCGCAATCGGGTCCCAGAGTTCCAGCGCCATCACTGACAAATTCGTGGTGTGGCAGGCCATATCCCCTAGTGCGCCGGTACCGAAGTCGCACCAACCTCGCCAGTTGAAGGCGTGATAAACGCCTTGCTTGAACGGACGCATGACGGCAGGGCCGATCCAGGCATCCCAATTAAGCCCTTCGGGTACAGGGTCCGAGCCTTCCGGGCGCCCCTGTCCTTGCGGCCAAATCGGTCGGTTTGACCAGATGTGCACCTCAGACACGTCACCGATCGCACCGCTTCGGATGACTTCGACCGCCTCGCGGAGCCCGTCTTCACTCGTGCCCTGGTTGCCCATTTGTGTTACGACACCCATCTCTTGGGCGACTTCCCGCATCATACGGGCCTCACGAATCGACCAAGTTAATGGCTTCTGGCAGTAGACGTGCTTTTTCATCTTCATCGCCTTGATCGCAGCCACGGCGTGCGTGTGATCCGGCGTGCTCACGGTCACGATGTCGACCTTATCCCCCAGCTTATCGAGCATTTCTCGGAAGTCGGTAAATTGGGCGGCGTCAGGGAATTCGCGAGCCTTCTTGGTGAGTGTGCCGGTGTCGACATCGCATAGGCCGACGATCTTGACCCCCTGTTCGGCGATATGGCTGGTGTCACTGCTCCCCTTACCGCCGACTCCGATGCAGGCGGCCGTCAAGCTTTGTGCGGGGGTGTCTTGAGCCCTCGATTGGGTTTGTGTGCCGAGCCAAAAGCCAGTTCCGACTGCGGCTGACTGGCCGATGAACTTACGACGGTTAGGGCGGCCAAATTGATTGATCGGATGCGTCACGAAACTACCTCGCGAATGGGACATGAGGACCTTAAAATGGAATGGAAGCTTTCCCTAAACCCCAAAATACTGGCGTTAGAAGCCGCGATCAAGCTAGCGCGGTGGCGAATGAGCCTTCCGTTGTTCATTGCCTGAATGCGGCAACTCTCTTAATCTACGTGGGCGCATATTCGCCCGGTCGAGCGTCATTCATAGTTTTTGAACCATCCTTTGACCTGATCATTTCCTCACCCCAGCACGCAACCCACCATGTGTTTCTCCGGCGTCCGCAAAGAGTCCTCAAGCTTTTTTTGGCAATCTTGGACGGTATTCCGTTCTAGCGGCCTGAAGCTGTTTCTGTCGTCCGTAGCGGTCGCCTCGCTATTCGCGAGCGGCTGTGAGCGTCAACGTTCGGCGGAAAAACGGGCCGCAGCCGAACGGTCTCAGAAGCCCGCGCCGGCCGCTGCTCCTGCCGATGATCCGAAGGCTATCGAATCGCTTAAAGCGGCCGGGGCGATCTTGGAGGTAGGTAGCGACGGTCGGGTGACCTCATTTTCGATAGCCAGTCAAACGGATGTTTCCCAAGTTTTCGAAAATTTTAAGGGAATCCCTAGCACCACCGCCGCCACCTTTACCGGCCCTGGGATCACCGGCGCCGGGATGCAAGGCATCGCCTCCCTGTCTCGGCTAAAGAGGCTCGATCTTACCGATTCGGCCGTCGAACCCTCCGTGCTTAAAGTGATTGGCCAGTTGAGCGATTTGGAGGCCCTGTCGCTAAGGCGGACCCCGGTTACCGACGACTCGTTGGCCAATCTCACCGGATTGCCAAAACTTCGAGCCCTCGATTTGCGGAATACAAACATCACGGACGCCGGAATGGAGTCCGTGGCGAAAATCAAGACATTGGCGGATCTCCAGCTTGAGAAATCGAAAGTCAATGATCCCGGCGTTGCCTTATTGGCCGCCCTTCCGCTCAAGTCATTTAACGTCAATTATTGCACCACCATCAGCGACGCGTCGATGGAGATTCTAGGCAAGATCAGGACCCTCGAATCGATCCAGCTCGATGCCACCAAGATCACTGATGCCGGAATGGTTCACGTAGCCGGTTTGGATCGCCTTAAGCGACTTCGGATTCGAGATACGGACATCACCGGTGAAGGGTTCAAACATATCGCGACATTAAAAGGTTTAGACCGACTTGAGTTGCGTGGTACGTCGCTTGATGACGCGGGTTTAGCGATCGTTTCCGATCTGCCGAATGTCAAATTTTTGGATATCGCCGAATGTCGCTTAGTTTCCCCGGAAGGTCTCAAGGCGATCGGCAAGCTGACAGGCTTAACGTATTTGGGCTGCTGGGAGACGAAGGTCGACGATGGCGTGGTCGCCGCCTTGGCAGGGTTAACGAAGTTGACAGAACTTGATCTGAAGGCGACCCAAATTACCGACGAGGCAATTCCGACGATCCTGAAGTTTACCGAGTTAGTCGACCTCAACGTCGCCGGCACCCAGTTGACCGACGCCGGTTTCACCGAGTTGGCGAAGTTGCCCAAGTTGAAGCGAATCAATGTCGCGAACACGAGCATCGGCTATGACGTGGTCGACGAATTGGCAAAGGCCAATGGAGGTATCGAAGTGATCGAGTCGGGCGACTGATCCGATCGCCCCCCCGCAAGGTTGGATTGTGTGTCGGCGTTCCCGACTGATTTGGCGGTATCGCTCGGACCCGATCCGCTCTTTGGCGGAAGTCGACATGTATCTCGATTCCTACCCGGTCGCAGGTGGGGTACCGCGACTTGGCTCATTCGCCTTGACGAATTCCAGCGGTTGTGTGGCGTAAGGGTCTGCGACCTTGATCGCCAAGGTTCCTTGGAGCAGATCGCGGAATGCATTTCCGATGATTTCTCCCCGCCAGCCTTGGATGAGGGCGGGGACTTCGCCCCAGCGGGCACCATCCAACTCGTATGCGATCAAGTCCTTCACATCGTCGGTATTTCCCACGATCATCGGGGAGATGCTGTGCTGTCTACAGACGCAAGCGATGGAGGTGTTGAGGAATTGGGCCAGCATCGGCGACGTTCGTGACGGGCGTCCTCGGTCTCGCCGGGGGAGTTCCGACTCGGGCACTTCGAGTGCCTTGCGGACCGCGGCGGCGAGATCTTCGTAATGCTCGTGAAAGTGGCGGTATTCCATACCACGAATGCTTCGAATCACGTTCGGGTCGGCCGAGCCGTTGCGTGCAAGTTCCACCATCAGGTCGTCGCGAAAGACCCATTTGGCAGGGCGGTCCAAATGACGGGCCCGTTGATCTCTCCATCTCCATAGCTGCCTAACGATTTCGAGTTGCCTTGGGGAGAGGCTGGTCGCCCCACTGACGCGTTGCCAGTTCTCACGTTCGTCGGATTCCCGGATCGAACGCTGGTTCGCTTCGGTCTCTTCTTGGAGCCAACTTAATCTGCCGACCGCGGCCACCTCCTCTTTTAAAATTCGGTACATCGCCTCGAGTTCCGTGACGTCTTTGATCGCGTAATTTAACTGTGCTTCGGTCAGTGGACGGCTTCGCCAATTCGTCCGCGTCTCCCCTTTGCTCAGTTTGACGTTGAGAAGCTTTTGCGCGAGATTCGATAACGATGCGGGATACTCTAAACCGATGAACCCAGCGGCCAATTGCGTGTCGAATAGCCCGGCGATGGGCCGTCGCGTTATCCGATGACAAAATCGAATTTCCTCCCTCGCCGCGTGGGCCAGGATCGTCTTGCCTGGTTCTGCCAGCAGTTCCCAGAACTGGCTCGTATCGTCTACTTTGAGCGGATCGATAATCGCTAGCAGCGGTCCCGCCGCGACCTGAATCAAACACAATTCTGGCCGATAGCGGTCCTCGGAGACGAATTCCGTGTCGAAAGCGATGACGCTCTTTTCGGCGAGCCTTTCGCAAAGCTTCGAAAGGCCGGACGGGTTGGTAATGATTTCGTACTTCAAGGATGTATCCAGCCTGTGGAAGAATTGACGCCGCCCACCTTCACGGCGATTATCGACTTTAATGGGGGTCTGGTCCGAAGACTACCCGTCACCGAACGGGCAGCCCGACCTTGAGAGGTTCCTGGGAAGACCCGCGAGACCAAGCCAGGTTCAATCCACTACCGAAACGAGTCCCATGGAATCATTTCATCAGCCGGAAAACGATGACGCAGAAGGTTTGGCGGCCCCGCCACCGATCGGCCTGTTGGTGAGCGTTCGGGACATGCGGGAATGGTCCTTGGTCCGCTCCTTGCCAATCGATGTCCTTGATTTTAAGGACCCCGGTGCGGGGCCGCTCGCCCCAGCGCCCGAACAGTTGTGGCGAAGGGCAGCGGCATCACCGTCCTGTTTCGGGATGCTCTCCGCCGCGCTCGGGGAGTTGCCAGCCGCTATCGAATTAGCCCCCCGGGTCCCGGGCCAGTTTTCTTTCGCCAAAGCCGGTCCATCAGGCGTGTCCGATTTGGCAACCTTAGCAGGCCATTGGCGCGCGCTTCGTAAAAACCTCGACCGAAGTGTCGATCTGGTAGCGGTTGCCTACGCCGACCACGAGCTCGCGGATTGCCCGCGACCCGAGGCTATTTTCGATCTGGCCGCCCAAGAAGGGATCCGCACGTGGCTGGTCGACACCTTTTCAAAGTTGTCAGGCGTCAGCGTCTACTCAATCCTCGGAACGGAAAGGCTGATCGAGATCGATCGGATGGCACAACGAAATCAGGCACGATGGGTCCTGGCAGGGTCGATCGACCGGGTGACTGCCCAGAGGGTCATCGAGGCCGGGATTAGGCCGAGGTATTTTGGCGTCCGTGGAGACGTTTGCAGCGGAAATCGAGAGGGCCAGATCGATTTGCGAAGGGTCGAATCGTGGATCGAAAGTCTCTGGCGAACCAATGTGCGAACCGTCAAAATCCCCGAAACCAATCCGTCGAATGACCTAGCGCAGTTCCCGCCACGTCGACCAGCTCATAAAGATGAGGGCCGCACCCGCCAGGATGAATACTAGATCCATCAAGAGGCTTGCCCCTCTCAGTGGGGCGGATGTTTGCATCCCGAGCATGCCCATCGCCGCGTCGGTCAAAAACAGAACGACGATGATCACGGCAATGACTAAACTGATCAGGCTGAGTGCCTTGGGCATTCATGAACCTCGGATTATCATCAATATCGGCCGAACCGGATGGGTGCCGTCCCCATTCAATGGCCGCAGTATAGTTACCGAAGGCAGCATGTTAACCTCCACCCACGTTAGGAAAAATCGACCGACGGCGGGTTTCTGCGGTTTTTTTCGATTGTTTCGGTTTTTCGGATAGGGTTCCGCTAGAGAAATCCGCGTCAGCAGCCTCCGAAGGGCTCACCCTGTCTCGCGTTGCGGCCCACAAAATCGCCTCTCGATTACTTATGAATTCTCCAGATTTGTCGATCGTCGGTCATTTGGGAGGGCATTCGCTTCTACAGCAAAATCCCTGGGGCTGGTGGCGCTCTCAAATGCCCGTTGTCGATCGTTGGGCTTATCTGGATCACGCGGCGGTGGCTCCACTGTCCCGCCCGGCCGTCGAGGCGATTGTTCGCTTTTCGACGGAGGCTTCTGAGCAGGGGGATACCTTGTGGCCGGATTGGGCCGCGGAATTGGAAGGATTACGCGGTGATTTTGCCGAACTGCTCAGTGCCGCTCCTGACGAGATCGCCTTGGTTCCTAATACGTCCTATGGAATCAACTTGGTCGCAGAGGGTTTTCGATGGCGGCAGGGCGATAACATCGTGATCCCCGCAAATGAATTCCCCTCGAACGTCTTGCCATGGCGAAATCAATCTCGGAAAGGGGTTGAATTGCGAGTCGTCCCGACTCATCCGGACGGCAGTATCGATCGAAGCGGAATCCTAGATGCGATTGACACGCGAACACAAATCGTCGCAGCGAGTTGGGTGGGATTTGCCTCTGGCCGAAGGCTCGATCTTGAGTCGTTCGTCGCGGACGTTCACCGGGCCGGTGCCCTGTTTTTTCTCGATGCCATCCAGGGCCTTGGGGTTTTTCCTGTCGATTTCCATAATTCCGGGATCGATTTTCTCGCTGCTGACGGGCATAAATGGCTGCTCGGACCCGAAGGCGCCGGGGTTGTGGCGATCCGCCGGGAGCGTCTGGAAAGCCTCGATTGCACACCGGTCGGATGGAACAGTGTGCGAGGTGCTTATCGGTTTGACCAATCCGAGATTGACCTCAAACCCGACGCGTCACGCTTTGAGATCGGATCGTCTAACTTGATGGGCTTTTGTGCACTTCGGGGGAGTCTCTCGATATTCCTCGAAATCTTGCGAAATCACGGTAGAGGGTCAATTGCTAGCCGAGTCTTGAATCTGGCTGCCGAATTGGGCGAAGAACTTCGGGCTGCGGGAGCGACGACCTTACCGAAGGTTGCGCCGGTGGAGCGAAGTGGCATAGTCCCGTTCGGGGTGCCTGGGGTTCGTCCCTCTCAATTTCGACAGTCTGCGGCGGACCATTCGGTAGCTGTGAGCTGTCGTGGGATCGGCATTCGGGCTAGTATTCACGCCTACAATGACCGCTCGGACATCGACCGTCTGATCGAAGTTGTCCGCCGAGTAACCAATCGTTAAGGCTCTCGGGTGGTAGTCTGGGGCGAGCGTCTCTGGGCGTACCAGCCCGTTGATCGACCGCTTTAAGTCCCTTCAACGCCAAGTCTAGGAGACACGTCGGCATGTCACAACCAGTGAAAGCGGTTTACACGGGGTCATTTGACCCGGTGACACTTGGCCATTTGGACATTATCCGTAGGGCGGGAAGGCTCTTTTCCGAAGTCATCGTCGGGGTGGGGATCAACAAAGATAAGCAACCTTTGTTTGATCCTGACCAACGCGTCGAGCTCGTGCGGCGGGTCACTCAGGGGATGCCCGGTATCGAAGTCGCGACTTTTGACGGTTTGGCGGTCGACTTCGTAAGGCAAGTCAATGCCCGAGTCATGGTGCGTGGTATCAGACCGCTTACGGATATCGCGGGTGAGTTCACAATGATGATGGCCAATCGGCAACTCGACGGTGGTATCGAGACCGTCTTTTTGATGGCGGACGAACAATACGTCCACATCAGCAGTTCATTGCTAAAGCAGATCGCGACGATGAGTGCGGACGATAGCCACCTCGCCAAGTTCGTTCCCAGGGAGATCATCGCCGATGTGCGGAGACAGCTCCGTTCCAGGGGATGATTGTTATTCAGCGATTCGCCACAAGGAATCGCTGCTGGTCGATCTTCAGGCGGCATGAGGGATCGGGAATCGCCTCTCGATTTCGAATCGGGTTCCGTGCCCCTCAGGCCATCCCAGCTTTTGTAACAGCACTTCGGCGGCCCGCGCGGTACCCCCTGGGCCGCCTTCGCTAACCCGAAGCTCCTGCAACTGTTCGACGATCGAATCATAATAGTAACGGTCTTCGAGCATCGCGTTCATGGTGTGTTCCAAAAAGTCGATGGCAGGCGTAGGGGAACCTACGGAAACCATCTCTGGGAACAACGTTCGCCCTGCCATCAGATTGACCAGCGTGATGCTTTTGACCTTAATCAGCATCCGGGCATAGGCGTGGAGCAACCGGCCAACTCGGTAGACAACGGCTGCCGGTTTGCCACGCGCGAGCAGCTCCAAGCTAACAGAACCGCTGACCATCATCGCGCACTCACAACACTCGATTACTTCGCTCGTTCGATTTACGAATATTTGCACGGGGAGTGTGCCGTCGGAATCATTCAAGAGATCGCGGCACCACATCGCGTGAGCATCTCGATAAGCGCCGACCAGAAACCTTACCCTCGGATTTCGCAATGAGATCCGCTTCATCGCTTCGATCATTAGGGGAAAGTTTCGCCGAACCTCATGGTCTCTTGAACCTGGAAGTACAGCGACCAGTCGCTCGCCGCGAAGCCGGGCTTCGTCCAGGAGTTCGGTTGTCTTTGAATCCAACACCCGTTCGGCGACCGAATCGAAGAAGGGGTGACCTACATAGGTATTGCCGACCTGATGCTCGTCGAACCATTTATTTTCGAGTCGGAGCACTGACAGGACGTGGTCGACATTGCGCCGTAGCTTCCGGACCCTCCATCCTCCCCACGCCCACAATTGTGGCGGTAAATAGTAATAAACCGGAAGGCCGTACCGCTTGGCCCGCTTCGCGATATGCCAATTGAAACCGGGGAAGTCGACCAGCAAAACCCCATCGACCGCGCCGCTCCGGAAGACTTCTTCCGCTTTATCTGCCAGCGCAAAAAAGTCTCGGAGTTTAGGGAGAACCTCGAGGAGCCCGACGACTGCCATTCGGGTCAGGTCATACTCTATCCGGCAACCCTGTTCCTCCATCGCCGGGCCACCAAACCCTCGAAAGCTAAGCGTTGAGTCGTGACGCCGGAGTTCCTGAATGAGCCTCGCGGCATGCTGATCCCCGCTGGGCTCACCGACGGAGAAAAAGAGAGTTTTGGGACGGTTTATTCCGTCTGACGAGGTAGTGCTGCCAGCTTTTTCCTTGAATTTCCATTCCATGGACTCGGGTGTACCCCTTGTCCCCCCGCCGGGTCAAGGCAGTTTGGGACTTCGTCTTGACCACTCGTTAATCGCAGCGTCAATGCCCTCCGCTGGCCGTTAGGGCTTTTGGCTCCGATTCCCTTCAATCCCTGGCCCTCCCGATCGAAGGCAAGGGGAACTCGCGAAGATTTGCGGCCTGCTTCCGGTTGCCTAAGACGCCCGTTTTTGGCATACTCCCCCTTGAGTCGCAGGCACCAAGTGAGTTTGTCCATTAGGTTTCTCGACGACTTTTCGGGGTGTGGCGCAGCCTGGATAGCGCGTTTGACTGGGGGTCAAAAGGTCGCAGGTTCAAATCCTGTCACCCCGACTGAAGGGTCTCGAAAAACCGACGGATGCCTATATGTCCGGGGAGACCTCTGAGCAAATGATAAGTTGCTTCGCCGGTTTCTTTATCGGCGGTTAGCGGCTGACCAAATCTGGCTTCGCTCAGGATGGCGAGCAGTAGCTAGCTTTTGCGGCGGCGATACCCTTGAGGTTCCGCAGTCGATTTCTTGTCTTGTCCACGAAAGACCCCAACACGAGTTATCGGCCACGAACCAACAAGCGATGACAAACCGCGGGCTTGGGGTCACAATTCTAGGAAGCCCAAGTTGTCGCTGGGGTAATCGCAGGTTAAAAACGGCAGTGGCGTTCCAGTAGCCTTCAGATAATTCGGGAGATACGTTCTCACCGCTCGCAACTCTTTGTTTAAAGGACCCGTCGAGATGTCGCCCCAAGAGAAAGCCAGTGCCGCAGGAATCGTCTTTACAAAACAAGAACCCGGATATCTGGCGATGGTCGTTCGGACCGGCAACTTGTTAATCACCTCTGGCCACGTTAGTGACATCAAGGGCAAGTTGGGTGACGATCTCGATGTCGAACAGGGTAAGAGGGCCGCACGAGAGTGCGCGGTCAAGGTCCTCAACTCGATTTGGAATTTCCATGGCACCCTCAACGGTCTACGAGTCTTGAAGCTGCTGGGGTGCGTCAACTCAACTCCAGATTTCACCGAACAGCACCTCGTCGTTAACGGTTGTAGCGACTTGTTGCACGAGCTTTACGGTAAACCCGGCGACGGTTATCACTCCCGCAGCGCGTTGGGATTCGCGCAAATCCCAACAGGCTCGGCTGTTGAAGTTGAGGCGATTTTCGAGATAAAGTGACACCCGGTAAGAATCACCTAGCGAAGCCTCGGTGGTTTCGCGATGCCGTCCGCGAAGGGCAGGGGAGTGGGCCACGGGGCTTCGCGGTCGATTAATCGGTACTTCCCGACTCAATCAACGGTTCCTGCCCCATCGCATCGTCGGCCACGTTGTGGAAAAGGACAGCCAGTGTCAACGAAATCGCCGCGGCGAAAAAACACCAGATCGATGCAAATGCATACCAATAATAAAGGTGGCTCACGATCGCAGAGGCTACCAACAGGATGCTAAATGCCAGTAGTTCTTTCCGCTTGCGCGACGCGATCATTAACGGCAGCGTGATGACCGCAAGGTAGATCAAGTGAATCATAGGTTGCGTTTTGGCAATCAAACTAGGGATCGGGAACTCGTAAGCCAAGACGCCTTCGGTAGCAGAGACTTCGAGCCTTGTCGGGTCGAGGGCTATTGGCAAGAAGAGCCCGCCACCTCCGATGAGACCGATCATGAGGAGGCACATCAGCAATCGACGGGTACTTCGGTCGCTCTCGGTCAACCAGACGCTGAAGGGGATCCAAATCAGCCAGAAACAAAGCGCGAAGAACAGGTAGGCTACTGCCGCCGATCGAGCCCGAGGGGTATCCCCATGCTTAATCGCCAGCCAAACCAAGCCCTCCACGAATTGCTGGATGCCAAAGATCAACGGGATCATTGCAAGTGCCGTGAGCGTACGGGCCTTACGGATCGAATTCGCGACGCAGTACAAACCGATCGGGCTGAGGATCGAGGAAAGGGTGAAACTCGCTTCTGCGGAGACGCACATGGTCGGTCTGCCTTTGATTCAGGAAGGTACAATTCGAACTCGGTCGGTTTGGTCCCCCAAAGCTGATCAAGCCAGATGGCAAGCCCGACTTTTTCTCCCAACGCCGACGAGAGATCAACTAGATTTCTGTTATTTGCCAGGGCTCGTCTATGGCCTGCTCAGCGGGCTCTGCATTCGCGGAACGTGGTCGCGCGATCATTGGTCGATTGAAAAGAAAAAATGGATGCGTCCGAACAGGGTTTCGGTCGTCTCAGCGATAAGCACCATGGGGGGTGGTGGTCACGTAATCCTCGTTCGAGGCGTACGCTCTCCTTCGCCGTCTGATCCGGGCGATGCCTTTCAAATCCTTTTGTCCCCCCCTCAAAGGTATTGGTCTTCCCGGGATGCGCGTACCACCGATCAAGGAGTTGGTGGGCGAATCCATAGATGTCATTGATGATGCCTGTTTCGCCTAGTGATGGTGGAAAGCGATCAACATTGAGCCGGCAAATTCGGCGATGACGGATGCCAAGGCTCAATGCATCATTTCGTAGGTCATTTCGGCACAAGATAAAGTATGATGAGCGGTTCAGATACGAGGCTATCCACAGAGTAGCCCAACGACTCCGTCGTGGGGAAGAGAAATGAAGCGCTGCAAGTATTTCCTGCCGATGTCCCTTTTTTCCCTACTGGTGTCATATGCGGCCATGGGTATCGGACAGGAAGTTTCCAGCTCGGTCCGATCCGAAGCCTTTGATCAGACCGTAAAGCCGTTTCTTGGGCGACACTGTGAACGTTGCCATAACGAAGAGAATCTGACTTCGGGGATCCGAGTTGATCGCTTGTCGGCAGACGTCCCCGAGTCACAACTTAAACTCTTGGAGGGGATTCGGAAGCAAGTCCGAGGAAATTTGATGCCACCCGAAGACGAGCCCCAGCCTGAACCTCTCGAGCGAGATCGCTTCGTACGGTGGGTCGATGAGTCATTGAGGTGGGCAAGATTGCGGGTACCCGAGAGGAATGGCGGGGCGCGTCGGCTTACCGTCGCCCAGTATCGCAACACCATTCGGCACCTTTTGGGTATCGATGAAGATCTGACTGACATCTTGCCGCCCGATGCCGTATCGAAAGATGGGTTTGTCAATAATCAAGAGACGCTGGTTTTTTCGCCTCTGCTTGCAGAGGCCTACTTGGAGATAGCGAGAAAGGCCCTTGATACCTGTATCGTCGATCATCGCACCAAGCCATTGATCCAAAACTTTCGGGTCGATTTGGGCAAGTCGATCAACACCCAACCGTGCCCCGACCAGTTGGTTTTGGGTGCCGAAAGTTTGTTGCTGGATAATCGCGACTTTGTGGTGACGCAGCTAAGGCCAAAAAAGCCTTTTGACTACGAGTCCTTCGTCATGAGAACCAGTTATCGCTTCATCGAAGGTTATCAGGGTAACGACACCGTTCGGGGTTGGCGAGATTTCGACAGCATTTATCATTCGGTATTCGCCTGCATGCGGGGGGCCCGCGGTTATCCGAAGGGCGAACCGTACGAGACAATCCCGTCTGGGCTACTGCTACGCCCCGCGATACCCAGTGCCGAGATTTTTGGCGTTGAGAGTACCTACGGGCCTCAAGCCAACTTCAAAATCTCGCTTAGAGAACTTCCTGATTATGGCCGATTTCGTATTAAGGTGAGGGCCTCTAAGTTCGGTGACGGCTTGTTGCTCGACCCGGGTGCCACGCCGAAATCACCCAGCCCTTCAACGATCGAAATCACAGCGCCTGATTCCTCCGCTCGTACCGTCAAGATCCCGCAGTCGGCGGTCTACCAGATTGATGTCTATCCCGATTCGCCGCAGGCCGACCCTGTGAACATGGACCCGTCCAGGCTCGACCAAGGACAAATCGCGAAATGGGACTTTGACGGCGACCTGGCTGGCGAAGTGCATGCCGCCAAAGTAGTTGGCCGATTGGAGGGTGACGGCGAACTGGTCGACACTCCCTTCGGTAAAGGGCTGTCGCTCGATGGCCAGTCGGATTTTTTTGTGGTCCGGCGTAAACCGCAGTTCGGGATTGGTCGGGGTGACTTCACTGTCGCTGCCTGGATTCGACCGACTGCCCTCCGGCAAGCAGGGATCGTTGCTTTGGGGCGCTACGGTTGGATGCACGGTTGGTACTTCGATATGCCCAATGATCGAGGGGTCCTGCGGGTCGAAACGTGCGATCCGCAAAATCGGCCCAACGGAACGGTCGAGTCGCCTCCGGGAACCCTCCGTTCGAATGTCTGGCAGCACGTCGCGGCGGTCGTTCGGCGCGGCGAAAACAAGACCGAGTTGTTTGTCAACGGTTATCCCGTGGGTCGCGGGACGATCGGACCAGCCGATTTGGATAACCCATCGATCGACTTGTATCTGGGACGGATTCCGCAAGCACAGATGTTCCAAGGTGATTTGGATCAGGTTCGCCTGTATGACCGGGCCTTGGAGAAAGCCGAAATTCAGGCCTTGGTGGAACCTGGTAGGCGATTCGCCACCGCGCCCCCATTCGAATCACTTCAACGGGTCGCCCTAACCCTCGGCGATCGGCAGATTAGCAGCCAATGGCAGCAACCCGCATATGCGGTTGTCCGGTTAAGTGCCGGAGAGTTGAAGGTCACCGCCCAAAACTCGGGGGCGACCAAATTCGGCAAAGTGACGCTGACCCCTCTGGAACCCGGCAGCGAGCTTTTCGAGGAGTTCGTCGCGTTCGAGCGACGCGAACCCCGCGTCGGGGTTCACTTAGGTCTGCGGCGTGACTGCGGCAGCACGTTGTCTCGTGTGGGATCACCTCAGACCGTTCGCCAGGAAACGCCTGAATTATTTATTTTCGAAGGGGCCATTCGTGACTTTCCCAGCCCCGATGTCGAGCGAGACAATGTCAATTACCTCGCCGGGATTCGAGAGATCGGTGTCAGGAGTGAACACACTGATGGCAGGGACATGCCAAGGCTTCTCATTCACTCTGTCGAGTTTGAGGGGCCGGTTTTTGATTCCTGGCCCCCCGAGTCTCATCGCTTGATTTTTGGCGTTGAGGGATCGGGTGGCGAGACGGATGCCGATGCCGAGCGAATCATCTGCCGTTTTGCCGAACGAGCCTTTCGAGGGCCTGTTACGCCTGACGAGACGGTCGCCGCCGTCCAGGTCTATCGCGATTCGCGAGGCGCTGGAGCGGGGTTCAGCGAGGCGATCAAAGAAGCACTTCTAGTCGTTTTGACTTCGCCTCAATTCTTGTTCCTGGTGGAAGACAGCCAGGGACCACACGCCGAAACCATCAACCCATTCGAACTGGCATCGAAGCTTTCCTATTTCCTTTGGAACGGGCCCCCTGATTCGCGGCTCTTGACCTTGGCTGCCGATAATCAGCTTCACGATGCCATCGATTCCGAGGTTACCCGCATGGTCAGTGATGTCAAATTCGATCATTTCGTAACCACATTCACCTCCCAATGGCTTGCCTTGGAAAAGTTCGCGGTACTGGAACCTGACCCCTCCCGCTTTCCAAAGCTCACGAAAGCGGTCCGCGCCGAATTGGCATCGGAGCCGATTCGATTCGTCGAATACCTCATTCGAAATAACTTGGAGATCCGAAATTTGGTTCGGTCGGATCACATCCTCGCTAACGAAACGACTGCCAGCTACTACGGCCTAGGGGACTTGACCGAGAGCGGTTTCGAATTTGTGCCGATTATCCATCGGAGGCCTGAACTCGGAGGCCTGTTATCGCAGCCCGCGATTATGGCAGGCCTATCCGATGGGCGTGAAGCGAATCCTGTCAAACGCGGAGCTTGGCTCGCCAGACGCATCGTCGCGGAACCGCCCGACGATCCGCCCCCCAATGTTCCGGCAATCTCTCCTGATCAAAGTCTCCCACTGAAAGAGCGGCTGAGGCTGCATCGTGAGCAACCCGGATGCGCCCAGTGTCATTCAAAGATCGACCCATGGGGGATAGCCCTTGAGCAATTCGATGCCGGCGGACTAGTGATGGCGACTGCCGTCGATACCCAAACCACCTTGCCTGACGGGACGGAGATCAAAGATTTCGAATCGCTACGCGACTATCTGACAGATGATCGCCTCGATCAGCTCGCTTTTTCCTTCCTCAAACATCTGATGATTTATGCCGTCGGTCGGACTTTGGGGTATTATGAGCAAGACGCGCTGAGGAAAGACTGCCTCAAGCTCAAGGCTGATGGTTATCGGGCACAAGACATGATCAGGTATGTCGTCAGGAGTCCGATATTCATGCAGAAGTAACCGTGACTTTTTGAGAACCGTCCGAGTGAGGCCGCCATGTCCATATCCCGACCGATCAGCCGCCGCCACGTCTTGAAAGGGGTCGGAGGGGTTGCTTTAGCGCTCCCGATTCTCGAAGCGATGGGTTCCGAAGAGGGCTCGCGGGTGCCTCGCCGTTTCTGCGCGATTTACACCGCCAATGGGATGTCACTTCCGAATAAGGAACACGGGATCGACGAGTGGAGTTGGTTTCCGAGATCGGAGGCTGACGGCAAGTTCGTCTTCGGTAAGTCGACCGAGCCTTTGATACCCTACCGCGATAGGGTGAGTTTTATCAGCGGGTTGTATCACCCTAGCGGGCTTAAGGCCGATCCGCACCAATGTTCTGACATGTGGCTTACCG
>JBEIRZ010000264.1:0-6436 GCA_040375695.1 Planctomycetaceae bacterium | reverse complement strand
GGTGAGCTTTTTTCGCGAGATCATTGTCAGCTCCCGCCTCCCGCTGAACCCAATCGATACGTTTCAGGGTAGGCGCCGAATCATCCAATTCAACCAAGAAGTGAAACCGACATGACACGGATCGACCGCCGCGAATGGCTCACCGCGATGACCGCGACCGCCATGATCCCCGCGATCGCGATACGCGACGCGCGGGGTGGCGACGAAGCAGGGGCTGTGCCTCCAGATGATAAAGGTGCCAGTGAAAAAGGATCAGGCGAGCTGCAGCCGCGAGGGAAGGTCGAACATGTGATCTCGATCTGGTTAGGAGGCGGCATGGGTCAGATCGACACGTTTGACCCGAAACGGCGTGGCGACCCGAAGGCGAAGAAGGCGGGGGCGTACTACGACGCGATCGATACGGCGGTCCCGGGGGTGCAGGTGTGCGAGCACTTGCCCAAGGTCGCGGCGATGATGGACCGGGTGACGGCGGTGCGGAGCGTCCATCACGACGTGATCGATGAGCACGCGGCGGCGACGAATCGGATGCACACGGGGAGGCCGGTCAGCGGGACGGTGCAATACCCGTCGATCGGGTCAGTCGTCGCGCACCAGCGGGACCCGGTGGAAGAAGGTGCCCCGCCCTATGTGCTGATCGGTTACCCCAACGTGACGCGCGGGCCGGGGTTCTTGGGGGCTTCGGCGGGGTATCTTTATTTGACCGAAACGGGTCGGGGTCCGGCGGGGCTATCACGACCCGATGGCGTGACGGTCGATCGGCAATCGCGGCGCGAAAAGTTGCTCGAGACGCAGCGGCGCGAGGCGGCGAAGCGGTTCAAAGACGACGCGAAGCTCGCCGATTACGACGCGGCGGTGGCGCAGAGTTTGCGGTTGGCAGGGCCGGAGTTTTCGAGCGTCTTCGAGCTCGATCGGGAACCGGGTGACTTGCGAAACGCATATGGGAGCGAGTTCGGCCAGCGGTGCTTGCTCGCCCGAAGGTTGTTGCAAAGGGGTGTGCGGTTCATCGAGGTTTCGCACAACTTGAATTTCCTCAATGGCACGGGTTGGGACGTTCATAACGAAGGGATCGTGAACCAGCACGAGCTGATCCGTGACCTTGACCAATCGATGGCGACGTTGATGAGGGATTTGGAAGCGCAGCGAATGCTCGACAAGACCTTGATCGTGATCACCAGCGAGTTCGGCAGGCCGCCGCAGTTCGACGGCGGGGGCGGGCGAGGGCACCAGGGGAGCGCGTTTACCTGTGTGCTGGCGGGAGGTGGCTTGAACCATGTGGGGGCTTATGGCGAGACCGACGAATTGTCGGAAAAGGTCGTCAAGGACCCGGTCAGCGTCCCTGACTTTTTCGCCACGATCCACGCGGCGCTGGGGATCGACTGGAAGGCCTACCTCTATGACGGCGACCGGCCCGTACCGATCACCGACAACGGGCGTCCGATCGAGAAATTGTTCGCATGACCCCCACAGTGGGCTAATTGGGTACTCCCAATGACCCACCTGGGTAAATCCCAATGAGCCACTTGGGTTACCCCCAATGACCCACCTGGGTAAACCCAATGAGCCACCTGGGTACGCCCAATGAGCCACCTGGGTTATCCCGGATGAACCACCTGGGTAATCCTCAGAGCCGGCCTGGGTACGCCCCGAGGGGAGCTTGGAAACTCCCAAAAGGCCGCCCGGGTGCTGCCAAAATCGTCCTTGGCAGTTACACTTTGAAGGCGTGTTCGGGAAGCGTTTTGTCGCGGGGAATCACCCCGGCAGGCGGCGGCGACCCGGTTGTTTTCCCTGGTTTTTTTGAACTTCGACAACTTCCCTCAGTACAAGAAGCCTTAACGTGACTTTTGATCCATTCGGCGCACGGGACACATTCGATACCGGAAATGGCAAGGCGGCGATCTACCGAATCAGCCGCCTGGAAGACGCAGGCCTGGGCCACGTCAGCAATCTCCCTTATTCGATCCGGATTTTGTTGGAAGCGGTCCTGCGGAATTGCGACGACTTTGCGGTGACCCAAGAAGACGTACGGAACCTTGCCGCGTGGAATGCGGCTTCGCCGGCCCCGCAAGAAATCCCGTTCAAGCCATCGCGGGTGGTGCTGCAGGATTTCACCGGCGTACCGGCGGTCGTTGACCTGGCCGCGATGCGAGCCGCGATGCAGAGGCTGGGGGGTGACCCCGAGAAGATCAACCCGTTGATCCCGGTGGACCTCGTCGTCGACCACTCGGTCCAAGTCGATTTCTTCGGTGCCAAAGATTCGCTGAAGCGGAACGTCGAGATCGAGTACGAGCGGAACCGAGAACGTTACGAGTTCCTCCGTTGGGGCCAACAGGCGCTGTCCAACTTTCGCGTCGTTCCCCCGAACGTCGGGATCGTCCACCAAGTGAACCTCGAGTACCTAGCCACCGTCGTGTCGCTGCGCGAGCAGGATGGCGAGCTGGTCGCGATGCCCGATTCGCTCGTCGGCACCGACAGCCACACGACGATGATCAACGGTTTGGGGGTGTTAGGGTGGGGCGTCGGCGGGATCGAAGCCGAAGCGAACATGTTGGGCCAGCCGCTGTACATGCTGATGCCCGAAGTGATCGGGTTCGAATTGACCGGCAAGCTCCCTAGCGGCGCGACGGCGACCGACATGGTGCTGCGGGTGACCGAGGTGTTGCGGCAAGAAGGTGTCGTCAACAAGTTCGTCGAATTTTTCGGCGAGGGGATGGCCAACATGAGCGTCGAGAATCGTTCGACGATCGCCAACATGGCCCCCGAGTACGGCGCGACGATGGGCTTTTTCCCGGTCGACGACCAGACGCTCGCCTTCTTGCGTGCCACAGGTCGCAGCAAGGACCAGGTGCAGTTGGTCGAGCGTTACTGCAAAGAACAAGGTCTGTTCCGCGACAGCAGCGCGAACATCCATTACACCAAACGGTTGTGGCTTGACCTGAGCACCGTCGAACCGAGCCTTGCGGGACCGAAGCGGCCGCAGGACCGCGTGCCGCTGCGTGACATGCAGAGCTCGTTCCGCAAGGCGCTCACCGCACCGGTCGGCAAGGCCGGCTTTGGATTGGCCCCCGAAGCCGTCAAGTCGACGGGCAAGGTCAGTGACAATGGGCATTCCGCGACGATCGGCCATGGGGCCGTGGTGATCGCGGCGATCACCAGTTGCACCAACACCAGCAACCCGTCGGTGATGGTCGGCGCGGGGCTGCTCGCGAAGAAAGCGGTCGCCAGGGGTTTGCGTGTCCCGGCGTACGTCAAGACGAGCCTCGCACCCGGATCGCGGGTCGTCACCGATTACCTCGACCGGGCCGGGCTGAGCGAGCCGCTTGGGGAACTCGGTTTCCACACCGTGGGGTATGGCTGCACGACATGCATCGGAAACAGCGGACCGTTGCCGGAGCCGGTATCGGACGCGATCCGCCAAGGGGATCTCGTCGCGTCGGCGGTATTGAGCGGCAACCGAAATTTTGAAGGGCGGGTCAACCCGATGACCAAGGCGAATTATCTCGCCAGCCCGCCGCTGGTCGTGGCCTATGCGATCGCCGGCACGACCGATATCGACCTGATCAACGAACCGATCGGGCACGACCCGCAAGGGAAGCCGGTCTACCTCCGCGAGATTTGGCCGAGCGCCGAAGAGATCCGCGAGACCGTCGCCGGGGCGATCGACCCGCAGATGTTCGTCAAGGAATACGAAGCGGCGGTGAAGGGGGATGCGATGTGGCAATCGATCCCGGTCGCGGGCGGGGCGAGCTACCAGTGGGACGAATCGAGCACCTACATCCAGCACCCGCCGTTCCTCGATTCGCTCGGGACCGATTTCGAACCGGGGATCCGGCCGATCGAGAAGGCGCGGGTCCTGGCATTGCTCGGGGATTCGGTCACGACCGACCATATTTCGCCGGCGGGTTCGATCAGCGCCGATGGGCCTGCAGGAAAATTCCTGATCAACGCCGGCGTCCAGAAGCGAGATTTCAACAGCTACGGCAGCCGCCGTGGGAATGACCGCGTCATGGTGCGCGGGACGTTCGCCAACATCCGCATCCGCAATGCCGTCGCCCCAGGGACCGAAGGGGGTGTGACGAAGCATTTCCCTGACGGTCAGGTGATGAGCATCTACGACGCGGCGATGAAGTACATCGACGACGCGGTGCCGTTGGTCGTGATCGCCGGGACGGAGTATGGGACCGGAAGCAGCCGCGACTGGGCTGCGAAGGGGACGATGCTCCTAGGGGTGAAGGCGGTGATCGCGGCGAGTTATGAGCGGATCCACCGCAGCAACCTCGTCGGGATGGGGGTTTTACCGTTGCAATTCCCCGAAGGGACAACCTGGCAATCGCTCGGTTTGGTCGGCGACGAGACGATCGACATCGAGGGGCTGGATGAAGGGCTGGAGCCACGCAGCAGCGTGACGGTGAAGTTCACCAATGCCAGCGGCAAGTCGACGCGGGTCGAATGCTTGGTGCGGATCGATACCCCCGTCGAAATGCAGTACTACCGCAACGGCGGGATCCTGCCGACCGTGCTCCGCAACATGCTTTGATCCGGCGTGTAAAATCCAGGCCGGCGGCTCGATGCCGGCCTGGGGATTTTGTCGGTCCAAGGGGATATCGGCACGCGGATGGCACGGGTCGGGTTCACCACGAAGGACGCCGAGAGCACGAAGAGAAGGGAAGGAGAATGTCGCGAGGTTTTGTTGCGCGGGTTTGTGGCGCGGTGGTTTCTCGCAAAGACGCAAAGTCGCCAAGTGAAAGCTAACGGTTGGTGCCGGTCGCGATTACAGTCCCATGAAAGCGACAAGGCGATAGCCGCCGAACTTACATATTTTGCTTGCTCTACTGTCAACTTTCACGGCTCTACTCTCTCGCCCGAAGGGCGCCGGGGTCGTACCCGGGATTCGGGATTCGCCCGTCAAAGCCGTTGCGCGCTTCTGCCCCCTCACCCCCGTCCCCTCTCCCCCAACAAGTTGGGGGCGAGGGGGGACAAATCTTGAAGGGTCGCTCGCTGGTTCAAGCGGCAAGGCGATTGCTGGTTCAAGCGGCAAGGCGATAGCTGGTTAAAGCGAAAAGGCGATTGCTGCTGGCCTTATATCTTTGGCTTGTTCTACTGCCAACTTTCTCCGCTCTACTCACTAACCTGCTGTTGATACCCAACAGCTGGTCATTTCGACAACGGCTTGGGATCGGTCCTATTCGGGGAGGAACAGGACACAGATCGGCGACGGGACATGGATCACGCTGCGGTTGTATTGCATCGAACCGCTCTCGGGATCGACGGCGAAGCTGGCGAGCGTGTGCGAATCCTGGCCGGCGGCAAGCAGCCACTTGGCGGAAGGGTCAAGGTTGAAATTGCGCGGCGTCGCACCGCGGACGTGAACCCGCTGCGTCGCCGTCAATTCGCCGCTCTGGGCGTCCACGGCGTACGCGGTGATCGTGTCGTGGCCGCGGTTCGCCGAATAGACAAACTTGCCGCTGGGATGGACCCGAATTTCCGACGCGCTCGAAGTCTGCTCCTTCGCGAGTTCCTCCTTGGGGACGGCGGCGACGGTTTGCTTTAACTTCATCGTGCCGTTTTGGGCGTCGTAATCGAAAACCGAAACGGTCAGGTCCAATTCGTTGAGGACATAGATCCATTTGCCGCTGGGATGGAATTTCATGTGCCTCGGGCCTCCACCCGGAGGGACATTGCCGACGCCATGGGGCGTCAATTCGGACTTTGCGGCATCGAACCGATAGACCACGACTTGATCGAGCCCCAGGTCGGGGGCGAAGGCGAAGCGGTTATCGGGCGAGAATCCGACCCAGTGCGTGTGCGGCGCGTCTTGGCGACCTTGGACGACCTTCGAACCCCCTTGGTGCTTGATCAATTTTGTCCTGCGGTCGATCGACCCGTCTTCGCGGAGCGCGAAGGCCGCGACCGAACCGCCGCCGTATTGTGCGGTGAGGAGCGATTTGCCGGTCGGGTCAACGGCAAGGTGTGTCGCGCCGCCATCACCGACTTCGGCCGAATTGATCAGCATCAGGTTCGATTTTCCCTGTTCGTCTTTGCCGATCTTGAACGAGGCGACCGACGGTTTTCCGTCGAGCGACCCGATCGAATACAGGATCGGCAATTTGGGGTGCATCGCCAAGAAACCGGGTCCGGTGATTTCCGCGACCAACCTCGCTTCGGAAAGCTTGCCGCTGGCGGTGTCGAGGGTGCAGTGATAGATCCCGCGGCTGAGGTTCGAGCTCGCGGTGCCGATCCAAACGTCGATCGACGCCGCGCCGGATGTCGAAGGGATCGATGCCGCGAGCAACATGATCGCGAGCGATAAGGTCATCAGGTGGAGAGGCCGAGTACGTTTCACAGCAATACGCCTTTTCGAGTTGGAGAGGGTGGGGAGGGGGAAATGCTAAGCGACGCCGATACGCGGTGGCCAGTTCTTTAACCCGCGGCGGCCCGC
>JBEIRZ010000049.1:0-20885 GCA_040375695.1 Planctomycetaceae bacterium | reverse complement strand
TTCGAAGGTTGGCCGGCGGTCCAGTTTTCGGGTTGGCCCTCCGTCGCCGTCGGGACCTTTGGCGGCCAAGTCGTCTCCGTCGATGCCACCGACGACGGCTTCGGTCGGTTCCGCATCCTCGTCCGCCCCGACCCCTCCGATATCCCCTGGCCCGACCAAGATTTCCTCCGCCAAGGGGCCCGCGCCAAAGGTTGGGTCCTCCTCGAACGCGTCCCGCTTTGGTTCGAAGTTTGGCGAAGGCTCAATGCGTTCCCCCCAGTCATCAAAATGGACAAGGAAGAAAAGAAACCGCCGAAATCGCCGAAACTGCCTAAAGCGTGAGCCGTAAAGGCGGGGGGCAGCCATGCGGATCCCCCCATTCGGACGGGTGGCATTCGCTCTTATGACAAAGAAATCAGGTATTCCGGGTCAATCGTCCGCAACGGATTATCCCCGACATTCGTTCCGACCGATATTCCTAGAGGGTCCGTTTGCTTGATTTCCCGGGTAGGGGAATTTCCGGCCGAGTCGGCGGGGCAAGGCATCTTTACGTTCGCCAGATCACTACCGTCCCACCCACAAAGGCCTTGGGGTTCAGCCGATCGCAGGATGCGATCGGATCTCACGAAAAAGCATGATGCGCAGATCGACGCCGTTGTCGTATTTTTTTCCGATGGCCCTGCTGATGGCCTTTCTGATGACCTTGGGTTGCTCCTCCCCAAGGCCCGGGTTGACCCTACGCACCAATCCCCAGGCCGCTTCCCCCGAAGTGGACTCGACCGTCGAGCACCCCGCACCAGTTTCGACGACCACGCCCGCCGAACCCGCTGCCCAGATCCGGCTCGCGTCCGCAACCGATCAACCCCAGTCGCCTCCGACCGTTGACAATCCCGCACCCGAAGCGAATCCCCAAACTGGCGTGACTCCCCTAGGGCCTGCACCGCCTTTGTCTGCGCAAGCGACAGCCAATCCTCCGATCGCGACCGGTGCTGCCCCGGCAAACGCGCCAAAACCGGTCCCCGATAAGCCGCTCCCCAAGCCCGATGGCGAATTGAAACCGCTGCTTGGGGAAACGGCCAAAACCCCCAGTTCCGACAACGCGGCTGAGCTGGCAAGCCCCAAAAACGATGATAAACAAAACGCAAAAGCCGATGGATCCCCCGAAAAAATCCCCAAACCGCAAGGGGAACGGGCTGCTGACAATCCCAACGTGGGCCTCGACCGCAAGTTGCTCGCAGGGGGTCCGAACCCGCTGACGATCGACGAGGTGATCGATTCGGTCTACCGCAGCTACCCGCTGCTCGATGCCGCCGCCCAGCAGCGCGGGATCGCCGCGGGCGAACAGCTCGCCGCCCAAGGGAACTTCGACACCAGCCTGTCGGCCGCCAGCGAAAATGGGACGCTCGGTTATTATCGCACCCACCGCCATCGGATCGGGCTCGAACAGCCGCTCATGGGGGGCGGCGAAGTCTTCGGCGGTCATCGGGTCGGGCGTGGCTACTTCGAGCCTTGGTACAAGGAACGCGAAACGAGTGAGGGCGGCGAACTGAGGGCCGGGTTCCTCGCCCCGCTCGCCCGTAACCGAAACATCGACAGCCGCCGCGCCGAACTCTGGCGGGCAAACGTCGGGATCCAGGCCGCGAACCCCGAAATCCAAGGGCAACTGATCGAATTCGTCCGCGAGGCGGGATACGCCTATTGGTCCTGGGTCGCCGCCGGCGAAAAGCTTCGGATCGCCGATCGGATCTTCGGGCTGACCGAAGACCGGTCCGACGGCATCCGGCGTCAAGTCGAAGAAGGGCTGATCGACCCGCCCGAGCTGACCGATAACCTGCGGCTGGTCGCCGAACGCGAGGGGAACTTCATCGACGCCCAGCGCCGGTTGCGGCAAGCCGCCCTCAAATTGGCCCTCTTCAGCCGCGCGGCCGACGGCACCCCCGCCATCCCCGGTACCGAACGTTTGCCCCGTTTCCCCGACCCGACCGAGATCGACGAACAACAGGTCGCTCAGGATATCGCCAGCGCGATCGCCCAGCGTCCCGAAATGGCGGTCCTCAATTTCGTCCAGCGGCAATTGGAAATCGACCTCGCCCAAGCCGAAAACGAGACCCGGCCCAATGTCGACGCGGTCCTGGGTGGTGCCCAAGACGTCGGCGAGCCCGTCAACCGGCTCAAGGACAAACAGCAATTCGAACTCGATGCCGCGCTCTACCTCGACGTCCCGGTGCAGCGGCGCAAGGCCCGCGGAAAGCGGCTCGCGACCCAATCGAAAATCGCCCAAGTCGGGGCGAAGCGGCAAATGACCCAGGAAAAGATCGCCACCGATGTCCAAAGCGTCTACGCCGCGCTGGTCGCCGCCCACGAACGCGTCCGCCTGACCCGCGATGCGGTCGAGAACGCCGAGGACTTGGCACAGCGGGCCCGCCGAAGCTATGCCGAAGGCGCGACCGACCTGTTGACCGTCGCCCTCCGCGAACAGTTCGCCATTTCCGACGCCGAAAAGGCCGTCGACGCGCTGCTGCTCTATTACCTCGCCCAAGTCGATTACCGCGCCGCGATGGCCCTCGACCAACCCCCGTAGCCCGCGTCCGCCGGCCGGTGCCATACCCGGGATTCAAGTCGCGAGCCTCGGGTGAAGAATGACTACATTTGTAGTAATCGTTTATTACATTTGTAGTAATGATGACTACAAATGTAGTCCTGAAGTATCCAGACGCTTCATCGGGTGCCGGTCGCGACGCCCGGATCGCTCGCACTTGATGACCGCCTGACATGAAAAGGCCCCTTCACCCCAGGGCCCAACCGCGGCACGACCCTCCCCGCACCCCCGCTCGCCGTTGGCACTTTTTGTTGACACCGGACGGCCGGTCGATCACCCCGCCTCGGCGTATCCCGCCTCAAGGTGTCCGCGTCCGATCGCCCTGACCCTCGCACGCTTGCGTCGTGACCGCTTCTGTCGTAGCCTTGAGGACGATTGAGACCACGTTTTTGATTTCGTGAATGAAGCTTCCTTCATCGGCGAATTTTGATCCGTGGGTCGAGGCTTGCGTTGTCGACCCGTGACCTGATCGCTGTGACCTGATCGCTGTGACCTGATCGCTGTGACCTGATCGCTGTGGACTCGACCGATGCGTCCTCGATCCGGGGGCCGCTTAACACCGATTTCGAGAGTGAATTGCGACAATGAGCATGCAGGATTCGAGCGACCTCTTTTTCGATGAAGCCGCCAGCAGGCTGCAACTGGATCCCACCATCCGGGAAGTCCTCCTGATGCCGCTGCGGGAAGTCCAGGTCCAGGTGACGTTCGAACGGGACGATGGCAGTTTGGCGAGCTTCCTGGGGTTCCGTGTCCAACACGACAAGAGCCGTGGCCCGATGAAAGGTGGCCTGCGGTATCACCCCCAAGTCAACCTGGAAGAGGTCCGGTCACTGGCCCGGCTGATGACTTGGAAGACCGCCGTCGTGAACCTTCCCTATGGCGGCGCGAAAGGCGGGATCGGGATCGAACCGAAATCGGTCTCGCCCCGCGAGCTCGAACGATTGACCCGCGCCTTCGTCGACCAGATTCACGACATCGTCGGACCTGACAAAGACATCCCCGCCCCGGATATGGGGACCGATCACCGGGTCATGTCCTGGTTCCGAAACCAATGGGAAAAATACCATGGCTTCAACCCGTCCGTGATCACCGGCAAGCCCGTCGAAGAGTATGGTTCGTTGGGTCGCGAAGAAGCCACCGGCCGCGGCGTCGGGACCCTGACGACAAAACTGATCAAACGCCTCGGCCGCCGCCCCGAAGATTCCAAGGTCGCGATCCAAGGATTCGGCAACGTCGGCTCCCACGCGTCGAAGTACCTCCACGAATCGAAATTCCCTATCGTCGCCGTCGCCGACGTTTCCGGGACCTATTATTCCCCCAAGGGACTCGACATCCCGGAGATGCTGCGTCATACCTTCGCCAGCCCCCAGCGATCGCTCGCCGGTTACAAGAATTGCGAAGTCCTCCCCAGCGACTCCATCCTGACCCTCGAAGGGGTCGATGTCTTGATCCCGGCCGCACTGGGTCATGTCATTAACCAGAGCAACGCCGGCTCCGTCTCCGCTTCGATCATCATCGAAGCGGCGAACGAACCGTTGACCGCCGATGCCGATAAGTTGCTCAACGACAAAGGGGTGATCATCCTCCCGGATATCCTCGCCAATGCGGGCGGCGTCACCGTCAGTTACTTCGAGTGGGTCCAGAACCGCCAATATTACCGCTGGGGCCTGGACCGCGTCCGGCAAGAGCTCGATAAGACGATGAGCGAAGCTTTCGAGAACGTCTGGCAATCGGCGCAAACCCAAAAGGTCTCGCCGCGCTTGGCCGCCTACATGATCGGCATCGATCGGGTCCGCCGCGCCGCCGAATTGGCAGGTTGGACATGATCGATTGACGGCCTGAATACGCCCTTCAACGCGCGCACTTGGGCGAACGGAAGGGCGAACGGAAGGGCGAACAGAAAGGCAAACAGAAAGGCAAACAGAAAGGCAAACAGAAGGGCGTACAGAAAGGCGTACAGACAAACGGCCGAAGTGCGAACTTCGTAGCCTCCCTGCCGCCGCCGGCCCCGTTCGCGAAGTGATGACGCCTTAACGTCAGCGTTTGATCCCAGCGTCTCAACCTTTTCGGCAATTCGCCATTTCGCAAGCCTTTTCGGCCCTTTCCGGCCGATCCGCGGTCCGCTTTCCTACGCGATTTTCGCCGCCGCGTGAGGGCTTCGCTCTTGGCTCTCGCCTACAATGCTGCGTGACCAGTGACCGGCTTGTGGAGGCCACGATTGCTTCGCAGCTCTCGCCCCGCCGCACGACCGATTCGTAGCGGCACCCGGTCCGGGTCTCGATACACACCAAGAACTCAGCCGACTTTGTAAAGGGACGAGGGAAAGCGATGGGGCGAGCGAGCAATTTGGAAGAGCTTCGGCGTAGCGGTTGGAAGTCACGATCGGTCAAAGCAGAAGTCCGCGAGAATTTCCTCAAAGCCCTCGGCTCCGGCGAACAACTCTACCCCGGCATCGTCGGCTATGACGATACCGTCGTGCCCGAAATCAACATCGCGTTGATCGCCGGGCACGACCTGCTCTTTTTGGGTGAAAAGGGCCAAGCCAAGAGCCGCTTGATGCGTTCGCTCGTCCGCTTCCTCGACCCCGAGCTCCCTTACCTGGATATCCCCGGCTGTCCGGTCCACGAAGATCCCTATCGGCCGATCACCTCGGTCGGAAAAAAATGGGTCGCGGAGCGTCCCGAGAGCGAGATCCCGATCGCGTGGTGGGATCGCGCCGATCGCTACGCCGAAAGGCTCAGCCCCGGGACGAAGTTCGCCGACATCATCGGCGAGATCGACCCGTCGCGACTGACGGCAGGCGTTTCGATGGGGGCCGAAGAGGCACTTCACTTCGGGTTGATCCCGCGGATGCATCGTGGCATCTTCGCCATGAACGAACTCCCCGAACTCGACGAGTTGGTCCAGGTGGGGCTCTTCAACATCCTGGAAGAACGCGACGTCCAGATCCGAGGCTACCCGATCCGTTTCGAACTCGACCTGTTCCTGATGTTCTCCGCGAACCCCTCGACCTACAACCGCAGCGGGAAGGTGATCCCGCAACTGAAGGACCGCATCGGCTCGCTGATCCAAACCCACTACCCGCTGGAACGCTCACTTGGGATCGAAATCACGCAGCAGGAAGCGGGGCTCGACCTCGCGGGCCAAGATCCCGTGCAAGTCCCCTATTTCATGGCCGAGGTGATCGAAGAGATCACCCGCCAGGGGCGAAAGAGCAAGTGGGTCGACCAGTCGTCCGGGGTCTCTGCCCGCTTCTCGCTCGCCAATTACCGCACCATGGTCGCTTCGGCAAGGCACCGCGCCGTGGTGCTCGGCGAATCGATGGCGGTGCCGCGGATCAGCGACCTTGGCCACCTCGCCACCTCCTCGCTGGGCAAGCTGGAACTCGATCTGATGGGGTCCCACCAAATGACCGAAAAGCAGGTCCTGGAGGCGCTCGTGGCCGCCGCGATCGAATCGGTCTTCAAACAATACGTCGAAGAGCATGGGCTCAATTCGATCGCCGATCACTTCGCCAAAGGGGCCAAGGTCGAGGTCGGGGATATGCTCCCCAGCGAGCGGTATGCCGATGTGATGCGCGATATCCCGGCCATCTGGGAAAAGGCGTTCGAGATCAATGCCGGCCAGCACCCAGCCCTCCGCGCCTCGTGCGTCGAGTTCGTCCTGGCAGGCCTCTATTCCATGGAGCGGATCAGCCGCAGTCAAAAGCACGGGAAGGTTCGTTATGAATTCTGATCGCACCCCGGAAGACTCCGCACACGGCCATTCGCCGAAGCGTTCCGCGACCCGTCGAGAAACGCTCGGCGGGATCGTGCACACCTACCAAAAGTACAACCCCGCCGAATTCCCAAGCCCCCAACAGCCCCCACCCGATTTGGTCTCCCCCGCCTTCGAGCAGGCCCTTCAGTACGGGTCGTTCCGGAAGCTGACCGAAGAAGAATTGGCCCGCGCGGTTCGCCTCGATCCGAGCCAAATGGCCAGCATCGGGCCGAGCATCGATTTCCTGAAGGCGATGCTCGAAGAACGCAAACGGCGGATCCTACAAACTTACGAGACGGAAACAGTTTTGCGCGACGCGGCCAAGGCCTACCACAAAACGGTCCGTAAAGCGACGCCGCCCGATTCGTTGCGGCCGGCCTTCAAAAAGGCCGCTGACAGCGAACAGATCTACTTGATGGAGCGGCTGTGGTACCGCATCGGCGACGACCAGCACCCCTTCGCCCGCCAGATGGTCCATCTGCTCGAGCGGCTGGGAGAAAAATACCAGGTCGACGAATTGGCTTCCAAGTACGCCTTCACCGGCCGCCAATCGATGGACGTGCCGCAGGCGATCGAGATCAAGAAAGAGCTCGAAAAGATCGACGAATTGCTCAAACAACTCGAAGAAGCCGCTAAGACGGCCCAATTGGCGTTGATCGATATGGAGGCCCTCGCCGAGTTCGCCGAACCCGGGGACCTGACGCAATTGGAAGAGATGAAGCGGCAGATCGAGAATTACACGCGTGAGCTGGCCCAACGGCAAGGGTTGGAACAAGACGGCAAAGGCGGGTTCCGGCTGACCCCCCAAGCCTACCGCCTCTTCCAAGGGAAGCTGTTGGAGAGGATCTTTTCCCACCTGCAACCCTCCCGAAGCGGCCGGCACAACGCCCGCGTCGAAGGAGACGGTGCCGTGGAATTGCCCTCCACGAAAGAGTATGAATTCGGCGATTCGATCGCCAACATCGACACGACCCAATCGATCCTCAACGCGCTCCGCAACCGGCCCGACGAGCGACCGGTGCGGCTGCGAGCCACCGACATGGAAGTTCACCAGACCCGCAACAACCCGAAATGCGCCACGGTCGTGGTGATGGACATGAGCGGGTCGATGCGCTACAGCGGACAATACATTCACGTCAAGCGGATGGCCCTCGCGCTGCAAGGCCTGATCACCTCCGAATACCCGGGCGATTTCCTCCGGTTCATCGAGATGGCGACGTTCGCCAAGCTGCGGACCTCTGGCGAAATCGTCGAACTGATGCCCAAACCCGTGACGATCCACGACCCCTGGGTGCGGCTGAAGTGCGACATGAGCCGTGAAGAAATGCAGGAGTCGATGGTCCACCCACACTTCACCAACATCCAACACGCCCTTCGCCTGGCCAGGCAAAACCTCGCCACGATCGATACCCCGAACAAACAGATCATCGTCATCACCGACGGGCTTCCCACCGCCCACTTCGAAGACAATTGGCTGTACATGCTCTACCCCCCCGATCCCCGCACCGAGGAAGCGACGCTGCTAGAAGGGGCTCGCTGCCGCCAAGCCGGGATCACGATCAACCTCTTCCTGATCCCGAGTTTTTCCCAGTCCGAAGAGGATATCCGCTTCGGCTATCGGCTCGCCGAATCGACCAAAGGCCGCGTCTTCTTCAGCTCCGGTGATGACCTCGACCGATTCGTCGTCTGGGATTATGTCGATCGCAAACGCGAGATTTTGCGCTGAGCACCGACTAAAATAAGCTTTCCGACAACGACCCACCGAACCGCCGTGCCGAAGGGGGATGCCCCTTGGGTGAACCTCACGCATGGACCTTTTGATCGACGGATACAACCTGCTGCACCAAAGCCCCTCGATGAACATCGATCGCGGGCCGGGTTGGACCACGCGTGCCCGCAGGCGGCTGATGCACTGGCTTTCACTACACCTTCCCAAACCGGTCCAGGAAGAATCGCTCGTCGTTTTCGATGCCCCAAAGCCCGGCGTTAAACTCGATCCCGAGCAAGAGCTTGCCGATCTTTCACTGGCGGCCGATGGGAGCAAGTCGCTCATCACCGTCCGCTTCGCAATTGGTTACGAGGAAGCGGACCAACTGTTGATCGAATTGATCGCGCGGCATAGCCACCCCCGAAAGCTCTTGGTCGTCAGCTCCGATCGCGCCATTCGTACGGCGGCCCAAAGGCGCCGCGCTCACGATTGGGGCAGCCAGGAGTGGATCGATGCCCTGCTGGCCCATCGCCCGGAGGCTTTGCCACCACGCCACCGAAATGCGCAAATGGCCGTCGCCAGCGAACCCTCGGCCGATGATCCCGGCAAGCATTCCCCCAACGACAGTTCCTTCAACTGGTTCGGTTGGTTCGGGTTGCAATCAACGCCAACACCAACGCCAGCACCGTCCTCGATACCGTCACACCCTCCAACGCCAGCACCGCCCCGCGCGTCGACCCCGCCCCCCGCCGCGACACGGCCGCCGATCAAGGACCAGGAACCCAAGACCAAAACGCCCTCTGGCTTAAGCGTTAACGCGCGGCCTTGTGAGCCGTCCCCGATCGCGGTCCCCAGGCGGGGCGGATCGAACCGGCCGCGCAAGCCGCCCAACCTACCACCGGGTTGGGACCCTCGCGACCTGCTGGATCCATGAACCGCCAGTCGATGCCAGCGGCTCCGTAACCCATCGGTACTCAATCCAAAAGCCTCCACTCCCCTCCGACTCAGGGCCCCTGCCTCGATGTCTCGCCGAAGGACTACAAATGTAGTCACCAGACCCGGCGGGGTGAGGATCATCCGAATTTCGCGGTCGATCAAGCCGCGGACCTTGCCACGGCATGATTCGAAATCAACGCCTTGAAATGGGTTCGAAACGGTCCGATCAACGCGAAAAAAAACCGCCGAGCGTTTGGGCTCGGCGGTTGAGGTTTGCTCAATCATCTTCTGATCGATCGGCTTCGCATCGACCGATCGGGGGCGAAGATTCGTCCCCGATGGGCGATGCGATCGCACGCGATCACTTCTTCGATTGGAAGCGATAAATGTTCGCGTCCTTAGCGCTGTCGATCATGTAATAGATCTCGCCATCGGCGTCTTCGCCGAAGGCCAACACCGGGATGCCGCCGGCGACGACGCGTTCGCTGCGGGTCACCGTGCCGGCCTGCTGGTCATAGGTCAGCGCCCAGATCCCGCCGCTGACGTAATCGGCGAAGACGTATTTGCCGGCCAGCTCGGGGACCTTCGTGCCGCGATAGACACGGCCGCCGGTGATCGACTTGCCGACGCCATGGTCATAAGCCCACACCGGTTCGGTCACCGCGGTCGACGCATCGCCCGAACGTCCCTTGCTGCCGAACGAATAGGCCCCCTCACGGGTGCTCCAGCCGTAGTTCCCGCCCTTCTCGATCACGTTGACTTCTTCCCAAAGCTCTTGACCGACATCACCGATCCACAGGACCCCGGTCTTGCTGTCGAACGCCATCCGCCACGGGTTGCGAACCCCATACGCATAGATCTCGGGACGAGCTTCTTTCGTACCGACGAACGGGTTGTCCTGGGGAATCCCGTACTTCGCACCCGGTGCCGGGCGGTCGACGTCGATCCTGAGGATCTTGCCGAGCAACGAAGCGAGGTTCTGGCCGTTCGACTGTGGGTCGTTGCGGAAACCGCCGTCACCCATCGCGACGTAGAGGTAACCGTCCGGTCCGAACTCGATCGGGCCGCCGTTGTGGTTCTTGTACGGTTGGGGGATCTCCATCACGATCTCTTCCGACGCCGGGTCGGCCCGGTTGGGGTCGTCTTTCGAAACGCGGAATCGCGAGATCACCGAACGGTCGTCTGACTTCGCCGTGTACGACACGAAGAATTCGCCGTTCTCTTTGAACTTCGGATGCATCGCCAAGCCCAACAGCCCCTGTTCGTTCGCCCCCGGCCCCGTGAATGGCGACACCTTATCGCTCAGGTCGAGGAAGAGGTGCGACTTCGTCGCGGCCGAATCGTTGTCCAAGCAGAAGATCATCCCGTTCTGGGCCATCGCGAAGACGCGTTTGCCGTCACCTTTGGCGGCGGTCAGTTCCAGCATCCGCAAACGGCGGACGTTCCCCGCATCGTCGACCGGGTCCCAACCTTCCCACTTCATGTCGGGATAGGCGAGCACCCCTTCCACGGCCAGTTCGCCGTGCGAAGGGCTGGGTACGCTGTAATCGGCGTTCAGCGGCCGGATCTTGATGTTGCGGTACTCGACGAGATCGCCGTGGTCCTGCAAGCAGATGTGCCCTTCGCCCGCGGCACCGAAGCCGGTCATCTTGGCGAACTTGCTCTCCGCCAATTTCTTCTTCCAGTCGTCGTCACCGAGCTTAAACCGGTAATAGAGGACGCCGTTCATCGACACCTCACACCCGGTCGGTGCGATGCGGATGAAGAGGTTGTTCCATTCTCCGGCGGGGCGGGTCGCGTCGACCGGTTGGTCCGAATTCTGCTCCTTGCCCGGCTTGTAGAACTGATAGAGCCAACCTGACTTTTGGGGGTCATGGCCGGCGACGTTGTCTTGAACCTGAACCTCGGGGCCGCTGTGCCACGGCGCGGGGTTGTCTTCGGTGACGTGGAACATCACCCCGCTGTTCCCTTCGGCCGAAATCTTGTAATCGAGCGACAGGTCGAAGGCCTTGAACTCTTCCTTCGTGATGATGTCGCCGGCGCCCTTTTCGGATCGCACGAGCGCCCCATCAACGACCTTCCACCCTGCGGAAATTTCCGGCTTGCGATAATTTCGCCAACCCTCGGTCGATTTGCCATCGAACAGGAGTTTCCAACCGCTGAGTTTTTCCGACTCGGTCAATTGGTTCGGCGACTCTCCGCGCGCCGCCGGGACGACAAGCCCCAGCGTCATCGCCGCGAAGGTTAAACGGATCAAGGTACATTTCATCAACGAGGACTCCTGTTGCGAGAAAGGCAGTACGAGGAAGCGAAAAAGGTCGATTCAAAAAAGAAAGGAGGAAAGGTAGGACGCCGCTAACGGCGAAGGGGAACTGTAGTTTGCCCGTCGAAGGGCGTAAAGTCGATCGTTTTTTTCCAAAGCCAGTGTTAACCGCGGTCGCGGGGTTCGTCGTAACACCGCCCCAATCCCGCGCCGTGAATCACCAACGGATCGTTTGCGTGATCGTCGCCGTCGTTTCGTTGACCCCCAGGTCGATCGTCACGCGGAGCTCGTCGCGATCTTGGCTGCGTAATTGTCGCACCGCGCCGCCGTCGATTTTAACCGTAGACGCCCCGTCGACCGAGTACCATTTTGCCGCCGGATCGTCACCTTCTTGGCCCGAAGCCGGTTCGACCTTTCCGGCGGCGACGAGCAGCGACACCTGGCCGACCCCTGTGACCCGCCACGTGCGGGTGATCGTCTGCTTGCCGCCCTCTCCGCTCCCTGGCACCGGCTTATCTTCGACGGTCAACCCAGAGACCGAATAACGGAACGTCGGCAACCCCGCCGCATCGAGCCGATAGCCGAGGAACCGAGGGGACGCGCCAGGGGCATCGGCCGCGGGCCATGGCTGATCGGGCTGTTCGAGCTTCGCGATTGGGGTAACGCTGTCGATTCGAATCAATTCGTCTCCCAGCGGTTCTTGGGCACCCGGGCCGCGACCGATCCAGTGCTTGCCCGCATCGATGAAGCCGTTCTTCCATGCCTCGGTAAGGCTCATCCGCGTCGCGTCCCAAGCGAGGTTGACCCCCTGCGGGTAAGCGACCGCGATCCCGCGCGGCGAGAGCCCGGTGAGGAAGTTGCGATAGATCAACGGCCGATCACCCGGTTTCAATTCGATCGCATCGGGGACCAGACCGCTGGGCGGTTTCGCCTTCGAACCCAACGAGAAGTAAGCCCACATCGCCGCCGATTGCTCTTGTGGACGGCCGTCAGCGATCTTGGTGACGACTGACTTGCCATCCGGATAACTCGCGGGCATCCGGGTCCCGGGACGATACTTTTGCGGGTCAAGGAGGTAGCGATGGAACCACGACTCGCGCAGCCGCACCGGCATTTGCAGCGCGTCGATCGCTTGGATCCCAGGGAGCCCCACCCCGCCGAAGGTGTGGCATTTGATGCACGCCAGCCCGTCGTTCCCGGCCAAGACGCGTCCCGCCGCAAGCTGTTGGTTCGCTGCCGCTTCGCCATGCCCCGGCAAGTCGTCGTTCACATTCGCTCGGTCGGTTTCGATCAAACGTTTCGCCAATGCCACGGTCGAGGCCTCGCCAAACCCCGGCATCCTCGTTTTCATGTACGGCCGCACGTCGCCTCCCTGGGCCAAGATCTGGTGCAGATAGGTATCGTTCAACTTGTCTCCTGTTCCCGTTAACAGCGGCGGCAAACGACCTTCGTCTCCCATTTCGGGCGTCGTCGTCTGGAAGTAATCGCGGCGCGAACCTTCCGGGCCGCCGATCCCGTCTCGGGCGTGACAGGCATAACAATTGAGCGATAACATCCGCCGATGGATCGCGAGCTTCGCGTCGGCGGGCGCAGCCGATTCGACATCCGGGAGGCTCTTGCCGATCGCCGACGCGATCGCGCGTCTTTGCAAATCGGTCAGGTCATAATCGGGAACGCCACGGGGCGGTTGGCTGGCCAAACATCCCTGGTCGGGCCGACACTGGGCCCAATCGGGGGCTACCTTTTCGCTCGGTTTCGCAGCGCCATTCACCGCGTGGCAGCGGACACAACCGGCCGTCACGAATAGTTCCTTCCCGCGCCGCGCGGCGTCATCGCTGCGGGCAAACCGCTCCGGTTTCGAAGGGAGCGGTTCTTTCCCCGTCGCCGCGGTGCAAATCAGCGCGGTGATCGGCATCGTCGCGCCCCCAGGGAGTTCGACGCGGATCGAAAGTTCGCGCTGACCGCCCCCTTCGAAGTACTCGATCTTGATCGGCCGCACCCCCGCTTGAAGGTTGACCTGGTCCGCCTTCTCCGTCGCGGGGTGAATCCCGTCGTGATCGACGATCACCTTCCCATCAATGCTCAGCCTCCCCCCATCGTCGCTAACCAAGCGGAAGCGATAATCGCCCGAGCTCGGCAATTCGATGTAGCCGTCGTAGACGATGCCGAAGCCGCCGTTGATCTTCACCGCGTTGACATCCAACTTGCCGACGCGGTCTTCGGTGACCGGTTTCATCTTTTCGAAATCGGGGAACCGGTCCCAGCTTCCTTCGTAGACCCTGCGGCGAAGCGTTTCGCGGGGCGGGACGACAACGACCTCCTTGAGCAAATAGGTCGCCAAGTCGCGGGCCTGGTTCGCATCGGCCGCAAGTTTGGGCATCCTCCCGTGAGGCCGGATAGCAAGCGGATCGGCGAGGAATTGGCTCAGCGACCCGAGCGTGTACTTCGCACCCAAATCCCCCAGCGGGACGTTCCCTTCCGAAGCATCCGGTCCGGTCGTGACGATCGGCTCGCCACCGGGCGTAACCTTCGCGCCGTGGCAAGCGACGCAGCCGATCGCGTGATACGCTTCTTGCCCGCGCAACGCCGATTCCTCTTCGCCGATCTCGTCGACCAATCCCGACCCCAACGACACCAAGTACTGCGCGATCGCCTCGGCCGATGCCCGCCGCTCGGCCTCGGTCGCCCCCGACCACGGATCGGGCATCACCGTCCCCGGTTTCACGTCGTGGGGCGCGGCGATGTAGTCGACGAGGTGTTCCGGACGGACCCGCGAAGCGACTTGCGTCAACTCGGGCCCGGCCACACCGATCGCCTCCGCCCCCGATTCGCCCGCATGGCACGCGGCGCAACCCAAATGATCAACGAGCAATCGGCCGCCGATCGGGTCGGCGATCGCGGTACCGCCAAAGAACCGTTCGAACCCCGCGACGATCGGCCGACGGGCTTCCTGTTTTAGGTCGCGCGGCACGATCCAAAGGTTGCGGAACCGGACCGGGTTGCCGTGGTCCTGAAGGTGGATCGGCCCGGTCGGCGCCTCTTCACCCACACCTCCGGTCGTCACCCGATCGGCCGCGACGTTGTTCTGGACCACGACGCCATTGAGCCGCACGGTCAACATCGCCGGTGCGAGCTTTTTCCCCTGACCGTCGAACCGCGGGGCGGTGAAATCGACGTCATAGGTCTGCCACGTTAGCGGCGGGAAGCAAAGGTTTTGTTCCGGATCGCGGATCGAATAGATCCCACCCGTTTCGTTGTTCTTCCCTTCGAGCCCGAACGAGTCGAGCACCTGTGTCTCGTAGCGGCCGTGATGGTAAACGCCGCTGTTCCCGCGACCCTGCCCCCGCGCCGCCGGCATGTAGGGGGTCATGAATTCGACATGCAATCGGTAATCGCTAAAGCTTTCGCGCGTCGTCACCCCTTCCATCAACCAACCTTCGGGGGTGACCTTGGCCCCGTCGTTCCAGTAACGCCGCAGCGAATCCTCGGACCCATCGAATAGGACGGTCGCCCCTGGGGGTGGTGTCGCGCCCAGCGTCGGGCTTTGGCGAACCGTTCGCCGCAGCCCCATCGATCCGATCAACTGCTCGACGACCTCGGCGTCACCATCGAGCCGCCGCGGCGGTTGGCGGTCCCAACCCGCGCCGGGAAGGCCCCCTTCATAGATCGCGATCTGGAAATCGCCAGCCGACTGGGCGACGACCTGCATCCCGCGATTGTTCCCGACGTATTCCCCTTGGATGGCAAAGTCGGGATCGGCCTTGGCCGCCTCTGGGGTCGCGTACGTTTGGGCCGACAGGTCCGCGGTGCCAAACGACGTCAAGGACGCGGCGACCAGCATGGCGACGCGTGAAATTCGAAAAGCGGGCATCGGCTCAGGGCGGGTTAAGAAGGCGAGTTTGCAAGGACAAGTTCGAGATCGGCTTGCGGGGTCTTCGCCCGAGGTCCGATCGACCTCAGCAGTGTAACCGATCCGCGGCCGATCGGCGCGACCGCTCAAGACCTGTTTGCCGATGGCATCGACCACCCGATCGGCTCAACCGCGATCACCGGGCTCGGCCGCGTTTTCGCTTTTGGCGGCGAGCGAAAAATCGGCGATCAGCGGCAGATGGTCCGAAGCCCTACGGGCGACCGCGGTGTGGCCGACGAAGGCCGATTCGAGCCCGATGCCGCCGCGGTAATAAATCCCGTCCAGCCCCCGGATCGGTCGAATCGCCGGAAAGGTACGCGATTTCCCCGTCGCACAGAGAAACCCGTGCCGGGCGAGGCATTTTTTCCAAAGCGTCCCCCAAACGTCGTTCAAATCGCCCCCTAACAAGAGCGGCGTGTCGCGGCGGGCGTGTTCGAGCGGGTTGCTCGCCATCAGCCGCCTCAATTGCATCATCCTTTCGAACCCGGCCAGCCCCAGATGCAGGTTCGACAAGATCACCGTTCGCTGATGGCCGTCGATCGCGACGTGGGCCTTGGCGATCAATGCCCGACGTCGCTTCTTCAGGGGGATCGTTAGGTCGATGTCCCACGTGTGGCTCAACGGGTATCGCGACAAGATCGCGTTGCCGTAGTGCCCGCGGGAGAGTTTTACGTTAGCCTGAAAGGCGCGATACTCGAAACCCAAGGCGTCGCCGATCGTGTCGACCTGACGATCGAAACGGGATCGGGGGACCCCGTCATCCACTTCCTGCAGGAATACAAAACCCGGATCGTAATGTTGCAGCGTGTCGATGATCCGCCCCAGTTCATACCGGCGGTCGATCCCGCCGATCCCCTTGTGGATGTTGTAAGTCAGCAGACGAAAACCCATGGACCGCCCGGAATCGTTGGGAATGAAAACCCGCATCGTTGGAATGAAAACGCTCACCCGCTCGACCTCCATTTTAGGCCCTTCGCCTCCCGTACCAAGGGACCGTCGCGTCGGATGACGACCAGACGCCAACCCCTCCCACGAGTCGGCAAAATCAGGGGGTAGATCGATGTGGGACTTTGAAACCTGGGCCGTCGGGATCGAAGCGGCGTACGATTCCTTGTCACATACCTTCGTGAGTTTCACGGGGGCATGGAAAACGGCCGCATGGGTGTTGTCGCTCGATTGGCTCGTCCGGCTGGGGCTAGCGGTTCATATCGTCATGCGGCGCTGGCCCGTCGGTATGTCGCTTTCCTGGCTGTTGATCGTCTTGATGTTCCCCTTGGTCGGGCCCGTCACGTACCTGATGCTGGGCTTGAATTGGCTCGGCATCGTTCGGTCGCGTTGGGCCCAGCAGATGCGTCAGCATTACCTCCCCTGGAAACGCCGCCAGCAACCTTGGGTCTTTCGCGATTGGGACCATGAACTGAGCGACCCGGCACAGCTCTCGCGGATCATCAACGCGACGCTCGGCGAGGCCCCGCTGGGTGGCAACCGCTTGGAGCTGCTCGCCACCACCGACGCGGTTTTTCGCGCGATGATCGCCGACATCGATGCGGCGCAAAAGAGCTGCAACATGGAGTTCTACATCTGGGAGGTCGGTGGGTTGGCGGATGAGTTCTCCGATTCGCTCGGTCAGGCGGCGAGCCGGGGGATCAAGGTGCAGATCCTGGTCGATGCGGTCGGCAGCCGCGGGTTCCTCAAGAGCGCGCAGTGCGCGCGGCTGCGGCAAGCAGGGGTCGAGGTCCGCGCCGCCCTCCCGGTCCGCGCCCTCCGCGCCCTCTTTTATCGCTTCGACCTCCGCATGCATCGCAAGACGCTGGTCGTTGATGATCGCGTCGGTTACGTCGGCAGCCAAAACCTCGCCGACCCGAAGATCTTTCGCAACGGCGCCGGCTTCGGCCAATGGGTCGATGCCATGGTCCGCATCGAAGGGCCCGCCGTCGACTCGCTGTCGATGGTCTTCTTCGAAGATTGGCATTTCGAACAGGCAGACTTCGCCACCGCCGCACAGTGGGAATCGGACCGACCCGTCCCCGAGCCCCTCGGCGGCGTCCCGATCCAGGTCGTCCCCTCAGGGCCCGGCATGCCTGCCGAATCGATCATGCAGATCCTCCTCAACGCGATCTACATGGCCGATCACGACCTGATGATCACCACCCCCTACTACGTCCCCGACGAATTGCTGCAACGAGCGCTCATCTCCGCCGTCCGCCGCGGCGTCCGCGTGACCCTGATCGTTCCCGACAAGGTCGATTCGACGCTCGTCCGCCTAGCGAGCCGCCCGTTTCTCAGGGAATTGACCAAAGAGGGGGTCCGGGTCGCGCAGTACCGCGCCGGGATGCTCCACACCAAATCGATCACCATCGATCACGACATCAGCTTCTTCGGGACGTTGAACCTCGACCCGCGAAGCTTCGAACTCAATTTCGAATTGATGCTGGTGATCTACGATACCCCCTTCACCTGCCAACTGAGCGAACTGCAGGAAGAATACGCACGCCAAAGCGACCTGTTGTCCTGCGACCCTGCGAGCGAGCCCCGCTTCATCACACGGCTCGCCGAGGACTTCGTACGGCTGATCTCGCCGCTCCTTTGACCTGTCTCGCTTTGGCCCGTGATCGAATACCTTCTCCTTCATCCGGGCAGCGACGGCTTCGGGTCGGGCGGCGCGGGTGGCGTTTCGCTAGCAACCGCAACGCGGTCGCGCCCCGGCGACGTGTGCGGTCGCATCTGGCGTTCCATCTCGCGCAGTCTCGCCAAA
The DNA here is from genome assembly GCA_040375695.1 of Planctomycetaceae bacterium. Taxonomy (GTDB): domain Bacteria; phylum Planctomycetota; class Planctomycetia; order Pirellulales; family Pirellulaceae; genus UBA6163. The sequence continues at coordinate 2,976 of JBEIRZ010000049.1, read as the reverse complement.
ACCCGGCCGTGCACCGTCAACGGTTGGTCGATCCTTCCCGCGGCGACCCCCGTCAATAACGCGATCCCTTCGTCGATCGAACGGAGCGGCCAAAGATGAAACTTCCCTTCCCGCACCGCATCGATCACCTCGCCGCGCAACACCAGATTCCGCACGTTGGCGGCGGGGATGCAGACCCCTTGGTTGCCGGTCAGCCCCAGCCGCGAGCAGACTTCGAAGAACCCCTCGACCTTTTCGTTGACACCGCCGATCGGTTGGATGTTGCCGAGCTGATCGATCGAACCGGTGATCGCGACATCCTGACGCAGCGGCAATCGCGCGATCGCCGACAACAGCGCGATCAGCTCCGCCGCCGAAGCGCTGTCGCCGTCGACACCGCCGTAACTCTGCTCCATCGCCAAGCTCGCCGACAACGCCAAAGGCAATTCGCCGCTGTACATCCCGCGGAGGTACCCTTCCAGGATCAACAACCCCTTGTCGTAGGTCCGCCCGCTCAGCCGGCTTTCCCGTTCGATGTTCACGACCCCATCGCCCCCCACACCGACGGTCGCCGTGATCCGCGACGGCCAACCGAAGGCGAATTCGCCCATCTCAGCAACGGCCAACCCGTTGACCTGGCCGATCCGCGACCCCGTCACCTCGATCAACAACGTCCCCTCGGCGATCAGCTCGCGGACCTTCTGCGCGATCAGGTCGGACCGATGGAGCTGCTCGTCGATCGCCCTGCGAACATGCTTCGCCTCGACGGCCGCGGCGCCATCATGCCCCGCCCAAAACGCTGCCTCGCGGATGATGTCGCACAGCCGGCTGAACTGCGCCGTCAATTTCTGCTGATGCGCCGCCAGCCGCGCGCTCGCTACCGCCAGCACCCCGACCGCCGCGGCGTCGAACGGCGGCACGCGTTCTTCCAACGTCAACTTTCGCACCAATTGTCCGTACACGAGCGCCGCACCCCCCGCGAGGCTCTCGTCCGACGACGCGATCTCGTTATCAAAATCGGCCTTGAATTTGAACAGGTCCCGGAAGTCCTCGTCGTAACGATAGAGCAGTTGATACAGCAGCGGCGTCCCGATGACGACCAATTTGATCCCCAGCGGGATCGCTTCCGGTTTCAACCCCGAGACCGTGAAGAGCCCGAACGGGTCGTGGATGTCGATCTCGGCAGACCCCCGCTTGAGCGTCCGTTTGAGCGATGTCCAGACGTGCGGCTCGGCGAGCGCGTCGAGCAGATCGAAAACCAGGTAACCGCCGCTCGCCCGCAACAGGCTGCCGCCCTTGATCCGCGTGAAGTTCGTCACGACCCTGCCGTAACGATCGACGACCCGTTCGACCATCCCGAACAGGTTTCGATGATTCGGCGCCGCCTCGACGATCACCGGCGCCTGCTTCAAGTCGCCGTTATCGACAACGACGTTGACCTGATACTCGTAAAACCGCTCCTGCACGTCGCTCAGTCCTCCCTCCCCGGGAGGAGCTTCGAACTGCGGGAACATCCGCTCGGCGCGGCGTCGGAAACGGTCGAGATTCGCCGAAAAATGGACCCGCAACCGTTCCAACCATCCGCTCAATCGCGGGTTGGCGAATCGCTTGTCGACCTCGGCCAATAGCGGCGCGACCAGCCGATCGGCGAAGGCGTGTTCGACCTGACGCACCTCAACGCCCAAGCGACGTTCGAGCTCCTGCTGTCGCTGAAAGACGTTGTTAGCCGTTTCGAGCAACCCCTCTTGCGCCTGCTCGATCTTTTCAAGCTCCTCCGGGGTCAGCTTCGCACCTTCCTCGGGGGTGATCGGGTGGCCGTCACGCAGCGGCACGAAGAGGAGCCTCCCGTCCTCGAGCTTTTGCACGATCAGGCCCCGTTCCTTCGCGAGCCGATTCAATTCGTCGAAGATCGCTTGGCCTTCTTGGTGATAATGTCGCATCAACCGGTCCTTTTCGCGGCTGAAGTCTTCGCGCTGGAATGCCTTGGGGAGCTCGTCGAGCAACCTCGCGATCAGCGACGCCATTTCCTGCCGCAACCGTCGCCCCTCCCCCGCCTTGAGCGAGATCGCGACGGGCTGGTCGGAAGAGTCAAAATTATTGACATAAATCCAATCGTCGGGGACCGGTTCGTTGCGGGCATGCTCTTCGAGCGTTCTCAAGATCGTCGACATCCGCCCCGTGCCGCTGATCCCCGACGCATAAATGTGATAATTCGGTTGGCGGATCCCGGTCCCGACTTGCAGCGCTCGCAGCGCCCGCGGCTGGCCGATGACCTGCGTCAGCGGTTCCAGTTCGTCGGTCGTCCGAAAGCCGAAACCGCTGACGTCGATCGGCGGGGCGAGCTCTTCCGGGGTAAGGCTTCTGGGCAACCCGTCGCCGACGGGGGCGGCGGTGAGCGTGGTGTCATTCATGATCTTGTCATCATTCATGATCGTGTGGGGGGGTGGCATCGCGTCGTTTCGGGAGCCGGATTCGTAACTGGCCATCTTCGAAAGAACTTTCGGCCCGCTGGGCATCGATCGGCGAAGCGAAACGGATCCGACGAAAAAACTCGCCCCGCTCCCGTTCGATCTTCAACGTCACGCCATCAATCCTCTCGCGGGCGCTTGATCGCTCGCCGCGAATGACGATCTCGTCACCGGCGATTTCCAGCGTCACTTCACCCGGCTCCAACCCCGGCAGGTCGGCGACCAACAGGTACTCGGTCGGCGTCTCGAAAAGGTCGATCGGGGGGCAGATCGCCCCAGGCTTGATCGGAACCCCCCACGGCTTGTGAATGATCTCGTCGAACGCCTGATCGATTTGGCGATCGATGTCGAAGATCCTTTGCAGCGGTTTCCAGGTGCTCACGTTTCCTCTCGTTGATTTTTTCTCGGCAAATGCTCCGGGCACATTCTTGCTTGCCTCTCGTCTTGACGATACACCCCGGCAGTCTCGTCGATAAGCGGGCGACCTCTGGGCCCTTTTTTTTGACTCTAATTCACAACCCTCGTTAAC
>JBEIRZ010000175.1:0-9158 GCA_040375695.1 Planctomycetaceae bacterium | reverse complement strand
CCAATCGGTTGGGGACGCCACCGATATCGGCTTGGTAACCGCTCACCTCGTCGCTCCCTTCGACCCGGCGGGAACGGATTTGGATCCCGCCGTTCACCCCATCACCGCGGGTCTTCACTTGAAGACGGAGCTCGAAGTCGCCGTATTCGTGTTGCGTGCAAAGGAAGAAGTTATGCGGGATCTTGGTATCGAGCTTTCCTGCGACGATCGCCCCTTGTTCGATGCGGAACCACTCCGACTTTCCTTCCCATCCCGTCAGGTCCATGCCATTGAAGAGCGACAGGAAGCCGGGCTCGGGCGCCAGTGGGGCCTCCTGCGCCGGTGCGGACCGGGCGAGGATCAGGGCCGCCACCGCGGCAAAAACGGGTGCGACGAATCGGTGCATCGGAACGCTCCGGCGGGTCTTGAAGGGGGGTAAATCGGACGGGGGCGGCCGAGCGGTCGGCTCGGGGAACGGGTCAGCGTCGGGCGGCGGGGTGCAGTAGCGGCAACCAGGAGGCGTTTTCGTGGCTGCTCTGAACGCATTGCTGGATGAAGTACATCCCTTCGACCCCGTCGTAGACGTTGGGGTAGATCGTATCGCGGCCGGCGACCGAGGTGCCGGCTGCCCGCGCGGCGATCGCGTCAAAGGCGGCGGTGTAGATGTTCGCGAAGGCTTCGAAGAAGGCCTCGGGGTGGCCGCTGGGTAGCCTGCACGCCGCGGCGCCGCTGCCGTTCATGAAGGGGGCGTTCGGGTCGCGGGTGTAGATCTGGTGCGGCTTACCGTTTTGGCGGATGACCATTTCGTTGGGGCTTTCTTGACGCCACTGCAGCGCCCCCTTGGTCCCGTCGATTTCGATCGACAGGTCGTTTTCGCGGCCGTGGCTGATCTGGCTCGCGGTGACGGTCCCGAGCCCGCCGTTTTCGTAGCGGATCACGGCGGTGCCGTAATCATCGAGTTGCCGGCCTTCGACGAACGACTTGAGGTGGCATGACACGGCGTCGGGTTTCAGCCCGGTCATGAAGCGGCCGAGGTTGTAAGCGTGGGTCGCGATGTCGCCGAACGCACCGGCCGCGCCGCTCTTCGACGGGTCGGTCCTCCAGGCGGCTTGCTTTTGGTTATCGCTTTCGAGTCGGGTTCGGAGCCAACCTTGGATGTACTGCGCCCGGATCGCCTGGATCTCGCCAAGCTCTCCGGCAAGGATCATCTCGCGGGCCATCCGGACGAGCGGGTAACCGGTGTAATTGTGCGAGACCGCGAAGACGACATCCGAGTTCTCGACCGTCATGAGGAGGTCCTCGGCTTGGGCGAGGTCGAACGTCATCGGCTTGTCACAAATCACGTTGAAGCCGGCTTCGACGGCGGACTTGGCGATCTCGTAATGCGTGTGGTTGGGGGTGGTGATGCTGACGAAGTCGATCCGCTCGCCGGTCGGCATTTTGCTCTCGGCGTCGAACATCGCCTCGAAGCTCCCGTAAGCACGCGAGGGGTCGATGTCGTAGCTGGATGCTGAGGCTTTGGCGCGTTGGGGATCGCTGGAGAGTGCCCCGGCGACGAGTTCGGCGCGATTGTCCAAGCAGGCGGCGATCGAGTGGACTCGCCCGATGAACGAGCCTTGGCCGCCGCCGATTAAGCCCATGCGAAGTTTACGATTCAGTGGAGCGTTGATACCCATGGGATTCGGTGCCTCGGCGAAAAGGGGTGTGTTGGGGACGGATCGCAATCGTAAATCGATCCCGAATCGCCTACAATGCTCCAGCGGGCAAGCGACCAACAAATGGCGGCCGGGAGACGCCCCCGCCGGGCCCTTCGGAAACGGGGGGGAAGCCGTTGGCCACCGTGCAGCTCGTGAAGCTCGTGAAGCTTAAGTTCGCTAACCTCCGGGCAGGACCGCCCCTTCGAACACAACTTTTCCGCGATTTGGCAGGATTCCCAATGAACGTCGAGACCGATCAGTCCCTTCCCACGATCCCCCCCTCCACGAACGGACCCGCTGCTTGTTGTTGCCCAGGTCTCCAGGGGATGGCACGCCTCCTTGGGGTCGCGTTGATCGCCGGCCTGGTGGGCTACTGGGCGGCCAGTTGGAAGACGGGCCGTGACCCGGGGTGGGGTGCCGACTTGCCCGTCATCGACGCTTCGGCCGCCGCTAGCGATGAAAAGTTTTCGGTCGCGACGGGTCTTGTTAGCGAGGATGCCGAAGGGTTTTTCGTCCTGGATCACGCCACCGGCATCTTGCAGTGCCGCGTCTATTCCCCCCGCTTCGAGACGCTGAATGCGGCTTACACCGCGAATGTGGGCGATTTGTTGGCGGCCGGTGGCAAGGGGGGGAGCTACCTGATGGTCACGGGGCAGTCGGACATGACCCGGGGTCAGCGGGCGGCCCAGCTCGCCCCCACCGTCGTTTACGTGCTCAACACGGCAACCGGGAATTTTGCGGGCTTCGCGATCCCCTTCGATCGGCAAGCGGGCGTTTCCGGTAGGCCCCAACAAGGGGTTTTGATCCCGATCCCCGCCCTGGCCGGAACTGCTGCTGTCGTCCCGACACGTTGATCTTTGGCCCGCGCCGTTAATCGGGCTCGCGAAGCCACGGTTCGCACTTCAAGGATTCGGCGAGCCCGTCGGCGGATATTTTCCGAGGGAATTCGGAGTACCACGAGCAAAATCGGAGCCACCCGCGGAAAGTTTTGCTCGATTATCGCGGGCTTTTCGCCAGCGCGACCGATGGTCGCCTACGCCGGGGTAGGCGATGCGAGTACAATCGAGAGTCATAACATCCCAGAGACTTGAGACCGCAGGACGAACGACCCGATGGAGAAAAAGCGGAGCGACGACCCATCGTCGCAGCGACGGCCAGGCAATTCGTGGCTGATCCTGCTGGTGCTGCTGTTGGCTTTTGGCCTGATTTTCTTCAACCGGGAGGAAGATCGTTCGAAGGTTTCGGCGAGCTTTTTCAACGAACAGCTCGATAAAAACAACGTCGAATCGGTAGAAATTTCCGGGCTTCGGGTCGTCGGGACGTTCAAAACCGAGGTCGCCGACCCCACGCGTGGGGTCGATGCGAAGGCTCCTGCCGTCAATGCGAAGCCGCCCGCCGGCGTCAAAACGAACGTCAAACGCTTTTATTTTGTCCGCCCGACCGAGGACGGGTACGCCACCCGATTGTCCGAAAGGCTCGAATCGAAGAAGGTCCCGTACGAGTTTTCGCCTCCTGACAACAGTGCCGAGATCATCGGGTGGCTGTTGACGCTCGGCCTGCTGTTGGGTGTACCGCTCTTTCTTTTCTACACCCTGCGTCGGACCCGTAACGACATCATGGGTGGCGGCTTCCTGTCAGGTTTTAGCAAGAGCCCCGCGAAGCGTTACGAAGGTTCCGAACAGGCGATCACCTTCAAAGATGTGGCCGGGCTGGACGGCGTCAAGGCCGACCTTCAGGAAATCGTCGACTACCTGAAGACCCCCGAAAAGTTCCAAAAGCTCGGGGGACGTGTCCCCAAGGGGGTGCTTTTGAACGGCCCCCCCGGTACCGGGAAGACGTTGTTGGCGAGGGCTGTGGCGGGCGAGGCCGATGTCCCCTATTTCTCGGTCAACGGTTCCGAATTCATCCAGATGTTTGTCGGCGTCGGTGCCAGCCGAGTCCGTGACCTGTTCCGCACCGCCAAGGACCAGGCCCCCGCGATCATCTTCATCGACGAGATCGACGCGGTCGGGCGGCAACGCGGTGCCGGCTTGGGTGGCGGTCACGACGAACGCGAACAGACGCTCAACCAAATCCTCGGCGAAATGGACGGCTTCACGCCCAGCCAAGCGGTCATCGTCATCGCCGCGACCAACCGCCCCGACGTGCTCGACCCGGCGCTGCTGCGTCCGGGACGCTTCGACCGCCACATCACCGTCGGCCGCCCGACGATGAAGGGCCGCGAAGAAATTTTCAAAGTCCATGTCCGCGACGTCCCCTTGGGGGATGACGTCGACCTCAGGCGGCTCGCCGCGGGGACCGTCGGGTTGACCGGTGCCGATATCCGCAACATGGTCAACGAGGCGGCGCTGTGGGCCGCACGCAACGATAAAAAAGTCGTCGAGATGAACGATTTCGACTACGCCCGCGACAAGATCCTGATGGGGGCCAAACGGGAAGAAGTCCTGCAGGAATCGGAGAAGGAAAAGACGGCGTATCACGAAGCCGGGCACACCCTGACCGCTTGGCACCTCGATGGTGCCAACGTCGTCCACAAGGTGACGATCATCCCCCGCGGCCGTGCGCTGGGCGTTACCCAATACGTCCCCAACGAAGACCGACTCAGCATCTCCAAGCGTGAATTGGAGCATCAGCTCGTCGTGCTCTTGGGCGGGCGGGCGGCCGAAAAGATCGTTTACCAAGAGACGACCGTCGGCGCCGAAAATGATCTCGAACGCGCCACCAGCATCGCCAGGCGGATGGTGACCCACTGGGGGATGAGCCCCAAGGTCGGCCCGGTCAGTTACAAGACCGGCGATGAAGACCCGTTCTTGGGCCGTGAATTGCACCAGTCCCGACAGTTCAGCGAGCACACCCAGGAGATGATCGACGGCGAAGTCGCTAGGATCCTCTTGGAAGCAGACCGGCAGGCCGAACAATTGCTCGTCGACCGACGTGACGAGTTGGAGCGGATCACCCGAGCCCTGCTGGAACGCGAGGAATTGAGCGAGGTCGAGATTACCGACTTGATCGGTCCTTCGACCCAAGCCCGCTCGAACAAGCGGTCCGACCTGTTAGAAAACCAGGAAGCGGCGACCTGACCCGGCGACCTGACCCGGCGACCTGACCCGGCGACCTGACCCGGCGACCGCTCGGGTCTTCCGGCCGGTTATCGAACCATCCTTTCTCCTGCGCTCACGTAGCGGCGGCTGCCCCTTCGGTGCGCGGGTCGGCGGCAGCGATCAGCTCGCCCCCCTCACCACGCTCGATCCCTTGCGCGATCGCGACGTCAGACGGTTCACCGATATCGTGGCCCAGGTCCCGCAGCGCCTCGATTTGACCTCTCTCGAAGCCGCGTTCCATCACGAGCCGGTCGGGTTCCCATTGGTGATGGACCCTCGGGGCAGCGATCGCGGCATCGATCGGTTCCCCCGCTTCGAGCGTCCTTAAGACGACTTGCAGGACCGCGTTGATGATCCGAGGCCCGCCGGCAGCACCGCAGGTCAGCCGGGGGTTGCCGTCCGGTCCGATCACGATCGTCGGCGACATGCTCGACAGCGGCCGCTTGCCCGGGGCGATGGCGTTCGCCTCGGCACCGACCAAGCCGAACGCGTTGGGGGTCCCTGGGGCGATGCTGAAATCATCCATCTCGTTGTTCATCACCACGCCGGTCCCGGGGATCACGACGCAGCTACCGAACGAGGTGTTGACGGTGTTGGTGATCGCCACCCAGTTCCCTTGGCCGTCGGCTGTCGCCAGGTGTGTCGTGTGGCGATCGCTGAACAGGTCGATGTCGGTCCGCGGGGGTTGGCCCTGCGAGGCGACTTTTGTCGCCCGTCGCGGGTCGAAGTCGCTCATCCGCTGGCGGCAATAATCAGGGTCGATCAGCCCACGCGGCACGGCGACGTGATCGGCATCGCCCAACCAATGGGCCCGATCGGCGAACGCCCGCTTCATCACCTCGGCCAGCAGGTGGCAGGCAGCGATGGGGTCCTCCCGAAAGGTATCTGACATCGGGAAGGGTTCCAGCATCCGTAGCATCTGGGCGATATGCACGCCGCCGGAGCTGGGGGGCGGGAAGCCAGCGACCATCCAGCCGCGATACGGGGTCACGATCGGTTGTCGATTCCGCGCGGCGTAACCGGCGAAGTCGGCGGCGGTCAGGATCCCACCGTTGTCGGCCATCCATGCCGCGCAAGTTTTGGCGAAGGGGCCGCGATAGAACCAGTCGGGCCCTTCATCGGCGAGGGCACGAAGCGTTGTGGCAAGGTCCGGTTGACGGAACGTCTCGCCCGTCTCGGGTGGCGATCCGTCTTCGCGCAGCAAGGCTTTTGCCGAGGGCGAAAATCGGGCGATCGATTTCGCCTTCCTGCGGATCGCCCCGGCGACGGCCTCGGGGAGCCGGAAACCAACCGCCGCGACATCGGCCGCTTCACGGAGCCCCGCCGACCAATCACCCCGCCCGTGCAGGAGGCTGAGCTCGGCGAGTGCGGCGACTTGACCCGGGACGCCTGACGCCAAAGGACCGATCGTGCTCGCTTGCGGGTCCGGTTTGCCGTCCCGGATGAACATATCGCGGGTTGCCGCTGCCGGGGCGATCTCGCGGCCGTCGATCGCGATCAGGCGGCCATCGGCTAACCGGGCCAGGATCAAGCAGCCGCCGCCGATCCCCGAATTGTGCCCGTCGACGACGCCCAACATGAAGGCGGCGGCGACAGCGGCATCGATCGCATTGCCCCCACGGCGAAAGGCATTCATCGCCGCTTGGGTCGCCAGCGGGTGAACCGTAGCCGCGGCGGCGGCACGCCCTTTGGCGACGAGCGACCTCGGGTTGGCAGGGACCACCGGGCCGTCTCCGGCTGAGCGGTCTTGCGCGCCGCTGCGTCCCGTGACGGTAGCCATGCCGATGGCCACACCGCCGAGCGATTCCAGAAATTGCCGTCTGGCGAGAAATCGGTGTCGTACCAGCCGTCGGTTAGGCGATTCCGCTGCCAGATCCGCTCGGATCTCGCGTCGGTCCAAATCATCCGCTGGTCGCATGTCGGTCCCCCGGTCAAATCATCCGATCGCAATGGGAGGTCCGCCGTGACCGATCAGAGCAGCGTTTCGAGCAGCCGCCGCAATTTCCTCAGCTCCACGCGATGCTCCAATCCCTCCATCGGCGCGATGTGGATCGACAACGCGCGGTCGTATTTCTCACGTTCCAACTGCGAGATCAGTTTCGCATAGTCGACCGTCCCTTGCCCGACGCTCACCTGAAATTTGTCCGGCTTGGTGTCGCGGAGATGGACGTGGTAGACGAACTTTATGATTTTGTCGAGGCTCTTCTGTTTCGCCGGGCCGACGATGAAGACGCTGGGGTCGATCGTGATCCCGAGGCCCTTGATGTTGTTGCAAAGGACCATCAGTGTGTCAGGGTCTTCGCTCAATCGCCCCAGTTCGGTCTTGACCCCGACCCTGGCCCCTTCGACCTCGGCGATCTCGACGAGCCGTTTCAGGTGTTCGACCTCTTCGTTAAACGGCGTCCCCAATTCGGCCGAGGGGACCGTGATCGTGACGACCTTGGTCAGCTTCGCGATCTTGCAAATCTCGGCGAAATCGGCGTAATGCTGGCTGCCGGTCGAAGCGAGTTGGAGGCTGAACGCGACGATGTCGAGCCGGTGGCCGGCCCGGAGCGTATGGATGGCCCGATCCGGGTCGGCGATCAGTTCGCTCGGCTTGATCGCACCACCCTCTTCGTGGAGGTCGATTTCGACCGCCGAGAATTCGAGGTCGTAAAGGATCTCGATCAGTTCGCGAAATGACATGCCGGGCCAGCAGCCGGTCGATGCGGAAATCAACATGAAGACGCCTGACTCCAAAGGGCACTGACCAAATAACCGTACCTCCCCTAGGTTAGCGATTTCCGCCCCGCCGACGGAACCCCGAATCTTTACCTACAATCGCCGACCCGCAGACTCAAGCACCCTGGTCGACATCGACCGATGCTCGATCGCGAATAGCTATCATCGCTGATCGGAGGGACCGAGACACGTGCGGGACCATCTGCCCGAGGTTGACGATCGACCTTTGAACTGACCGCCGGCGGGACTTCGCCTCGCGGCCTCAGGCCTTGAGGTTCCACGACTTCATCGTCTCGAGGAACGGGTGTCGGGTGAGGTCAAAATCGAGCGGCGTGACGGTGACGTTCCCTTGGCGGAGTTGTGTCAGGTCGGTCTCCTCGGGGGGCGGTTCGTCGGGGTCGCTCCACTGGGCCCAATAATAATTTCGGCCGCTGGGATCGTTGCGTTTCTCGTATTTCCTGCCGTACTGGGCTAACCCCATCGGGACGACTTTGACTTCCGACGGGTGGGCGGTCGCCCGGGTCGGGATGTTGACGTTGAAAAGCTTCCCGCGGGACGTTTCCTGAGCGACGATCCCGTCGATGACGTTTCGGGCCACGACGGCCGCGGCGTTCACGTCGGGTTCATCGCTATGTTCCATCGAGACGGCGATGCTGGTGATGCCAAAGAATGCCCCTTCGATCGCGGCGGCGACGGTGCCGCTGTAGAGGACATTGATCCCGGCATTCAGGCCGCTGTTGATGCCGCTGACGACGAGGTCAGGGCGCCACGGGCAGAGTTCGACGATCGCCAATTTCACACAATCGGCAGGCGACCCTTCGACCGCCCATGCCCAGTGCCTGCCGTCTCGCCGGAGCGATTTGCAGAGCAACGGCGTGAGGTAAGTGATCGAATGCCCGACGCCGCTCTGTTCCGTCGCCGGCGCCGCGATGAAGACTTCTCCCAAGTGGCGAAGCTGCTGTTCCAAAGCCGCCAGCCCCGGAGAATAGACCCCATCGTCATTGCTCAAAAGTATTCGCATCGTTCACCGCTCCCAAAAGGCTCGATCACACCCTTCGTGGGTTTGAATCTGTCGCCTGTTCGAATCTAACCGAGCCCTCGGGATGCCTCCCAGGGGGGAAGGCGGGCGGCCTGACACAAATCGGTCAATAAAAAAACCTGGCGGCCAGAAATCCGAAGCCGGAATTCCAACCGCCAGGAGTTTTGCTCGCGTTTCTTATGGATGATCGCGAGTGGGGTGGCTGCGCACGTTGTGCAGCCCGCCGACTGACTACGGGTTACCACCCCGTTGGCTAGTACAGCAATATTCCACGATCACCTCCTTTTAAAAGAACCATGAAAAACGCTCCCTGCCCGGTTTGCCAACCAGATTGGGCCAGGGCTCGTCGGAATGGTAAATCGCGACGCGTGATCGCGATCTCTTCTCGCATTATGTCCAAGCTCTTCGCCCAGGCAAGCAGAAATCATCCGTTTTTTACCATCCGTTTCTACCGGTTGCCTTAAACTGACGGCCTGAACGCCTGGGAAAGCCCTGATCCCCCGCGCGAGCCTTGATACCCGGCGAGAGCCTTGATACCCGCGGGTAAAACCCTGATCGCTGGGGAAAGCCTTGCCGATTTCCCGCGAACTTTTCCTGTCGAGCGACATGGATGACGTCCTT
>JBEIRZ010000672.1:0-1339 GCA_040375695.1 Planctomycetaceae bacterium | reverse complement strand
CCGAAGCCAAATTCGCAAGCGCCGATTTCTATGGCTCATGGAGCACCCCCGTCATCCGGCAACTCGCGGGACAAGAACAATTGGTGATCAGCTTCCCCTTCCGCGTCTGCGGCTTCGAACCCTCGACCGGTAAACTCCTCTGGTCCCACGAAGGGATCAACGCCCTCGTCTACACCTCGCCTCTGATCGAACAAGAAACGATCGTTTCGATGGGGGGCTACAGCGGCATGACCGTCGCACTTCGCGTCGGCCCGAACAACGTCATCGAGCGGCTGTGGCGACACCCCAAGACGAAACAACGGATCGGCTCCGGTGCGATCCACGACGGTCACATCTTCATCCACAACGATCCAGGCATCGCCGAATGCTTCGACCTCAAGACGGGCGAATCCGTCTGGGAAGAACGGCTCGTCGGCCCAGGTGCCAAAGCGACGAACTGGTCGTCGGTGATGATCGCCGACGGCAACTGCTACACGATCAATCAGGCCGGTGATTGCTTCGTCTTTCGGGCCAGCCCCAAGTTCGAACTGATCGCCACCAACTCGCTCGGCGAGACCTCGAACGCGTCGATCGTCACCGCCGGCGATGCCCTGTTGATCCGCACCCATCAACACCTCTGGTCGATCGCCGAAACCAAGAAGTGACATCACCGCACCCGACCGCATGCTTGGGAACGCGATCCTAAAACCATGACCACAATCAAGAAATATTCGATGAGCTTCGCGAGGGTCTACCCTTGCCTCGTCGCGAAAGCGGAGAGAAAAGGCCGCACCAAAGCAGAGGTCGATCAGATCATCCGCTGGCTGACCGGATACACCACCAAAGGGATCGAAACGGCGCTGCGAAAAGAAATCGATTATGAGACCTTCTTCCTCAAGGCACCCCGACTCCATCCCGACAGGTCGCTAATCCGCGGCGTCGTTTGCGGCATTCGCGTCGAAGACATCGAAGACCCGATGACACGCGAAATCCGCTACCTCGACAAGCTGATCGACGAATTGGCGAAAGGGAAAAAGATGGACAAAATACTTCGAAAGAACGAAGAATCCTGATGCGAATGGGACTAAACGCCCCATAAACCAACTAGACGTTCATCCCCTTTCAGGTCGAGCGGGAAACGTTTCGCGAAGTCGTGTTCGGCGACCCCGGCCAATTCGCGGAGCGCCTGATGGACCTGTTCGGGTCGGACCCGAATTCCCCCCTCACGATCGATCGCCAAGCTGCGTGGGTCGATCGGGACAAGCTGCTGTTTCTCGTCGGTCGCCCCCAGGACGCGGTTACCCGTGATCCCACGCCCGAGGAACATGATCGAATTGATCGACCAATGGTCTTTGCCATT
>JBEIRZ010000465.1:0-3287 GCA_040375695.1 Planctomycetaceae bacterium | reverse complement strand
GGTGAATTGGCGATCCTCGATCGCGGTGAATTGGCGATCCTCGATCGCGGTGATGCGAAGATCCCCGTCGATGACCCCGCATTGGCGACGAGCGGCCGCAGGCTTGCCTTCGCGAAGAATTTGACCAGCGGCAAACACCCGCTGGTGGCCCGGGTCCTGGTGAACCGTTTTTGGATGCTCCACTTCGGCCGCGGGCTCGTCGCCACCCCCGGCGATTTCGGCCTCCAAGGGGAACGGCCGTCCCACCCCGAATTGCTCGATTGGCTCGCCGACGAATTCGTCGCCAGCGGCTGGTCGCTGAAACACCTCCACCGGTTGATCCTCCATTCGCGGGCCTATCGCCAATCGTCGCTTCGGACACCCGCGATCGATGCGATCGACCCGGACAACAAATGGCTCGCCCGCATGTCGGTCCGTCGGCTCGAAGCCGAAGTCGTTCGTGACTCGCTGCTGGCCGTGGCCGGCGAATTGTCCGCCAAGATGGACGGGCCGCCGGTCCCCGTCGCCCCCGATGACATCGGCCAAATCATCGTGGGTAAGGACAACCGTGATTCGGCCGGTCGCCCTTCCGGCAAAATGGCATCGCTGGGCGAAGACGAATTCCGCCGAAGCCTCTACGTCCAAGTCCGCAGGTCGATGCCGCTGGGGGTGCTCGAACCTTTCGATATGCCCGACCTCTCACCCAATTGCCAGAAACGTTCGAACTCGACCGTCGCCCCGCAATCGCTGCTGATGATGAACAGCCCCTTCGTCGTCGAGCGGTCCAAGGCGATGGCCCAACGGGTGCTCCGCGAAGCCGGCGATGACCACGCCGCGCAAGTCGCTCTCGCCTGGCTCCTGGCGACGGGCCGCCAAGTGTCACCGGACCAGTCCCAAGCGGCGATCGAAATGCTCCAAGCCCAATCCGAAATCTTCCTCGCCGCCAAATCACCCCCACCCACCCCGCCGGCACCGACCGGCGAAGGGGAAGGGCCGAAAGGGGAAGGGCCAAAAGGGGACTCGGAAACAGGGGATGGGGTAAAGGCCGACCCCAAGCCGCAAACCGAACCATCTCCCGGGCCGTCTCCCGGGCCATCTCCCGAGGTGATCGCCGAGTCACGTCTCGCCGCCCTCGCGACCCTTTGCCAGGCGCTCCTCAGTTCCAACCGCTTCCTTTACATCGACTGAACGATCGGGTCTTCCAACATGTTCCATTCACGTCGCCACTTCTTGCAACAACAGGCGTTCGGCCTTTCGGGCATCGCCTTGGCATGGCTGATGAACGAAAAAGGGTTGCTCGCCGCACCCCCGAAACCGGCGACCCAACCGCTGACGTATGACCTCCTCCCCAAACCGCCGAGCCACCCGCCCCAAGCCAAGGCGATGATCTCGATGTTCATGCAGGGGGGCCCCAGCCACCATGACCTCTTCGACCCGAAGCCCGAGCTGCAGAAGCGGCACATGGAAAACTTCCCGGGCGAGATCAAGTACGACAACGCCGCCGAGGCCTCGGCGAAACTCTTCGCCAGCCCCTGGAAATTTTCCAAACATGGCCAATGCGGGATGGAGCTCAGCGAATTGTTGCCACACTTGGGTGGCGTCGCCGATGACATCTGTTTGATCCGATCGATGCGGACCGGGGTCAACAACCACGGCCAATCGATCAACGCGATGAACACCGGCCGCATCACCGACGGACGTCCGGCACTGGGGTCTTGGGTGACCTATGCCCTCGGTTCCGAGAGCCAAAACCTGCCGGCCTTCGTCGTGCTGACCGACCCCAGCGGCGTCCCGGTGCTGGGGGTCGATAATTGGCGATCGGGCTTCCTGCCGGCGCTCTATCAAGGGACGGTGATCCGCCCTCGCGAACCGAGGATCTTGAACCTCGACCCACCCCCGGAACTCGCCGGCGCCCCCCAACAGCGGATGCTCGATTACCTCAGCCGGATCAACCGCGAATACCTCGAGCAGCGCCCCGGCGAAAACGATCTGGCGGCCCGCGTCCAAAGCTACGAATTGGCGGCCAAGATGCAAGTCGCCGCGAAAGAGGCCCTCGACCTGTCACAAGAATCCGAAGCGACCCGCAAGCTGTATGGGCTCGATGACCCCGAGACGGCCGAATACGCCGCCCGCTGCCTGATCGCCCGCAGGCTCGTCCAGCGCGGCGTCCGCTTCGTCCAAATCCACACCGGTAACCAGACCTGGGACCACCACGGCGGGATCGAAAAAGGTTTGCCGGCGATCTGCAAAAAGACCGACAAGCCCGCCGCGGCGCTCGTTCAAGACCTCAAGCAACTCGGGATGCTCGATTCGACCCTCGTCCATTGGGGCGGCGAAATGGGGCGCCTGCCGGTGATCCAAAACGAAAAGAACATCGGCCGCGACCACAACACCCACGGCTTCAGCATGTGGCTGGCGGGCGGCGGCGTGAAGGGCGGCTTGACCTACGGCGCGACCGACGAGTTCGGCCACCACGCCGTCGAAAACATCGTCAACCACTTCGATTACCACGCGACCCTCTTGCACCTCTTCGGGCTCGACGCCAATCGCGTCACCTTCCAGCGCCCGACCGGCCCCGACGGCCTCGTCAAGGTCGAAGAAGGAAAGATCGTCTGGGATATCCTCCGACAAGCCAAACCGGCCTGACCCAGCGCGATCAGCCCGCAGATCGATCAGCACGTAGAGCGATCAGCCCGCAGATCGATCGGACCACGCAAATGCAAGTCTCGATCAAACGACACTCGTCGGTATTTCGACCGAACGCCCCGATCACTTTCCCTGACCGTTTACGCCCTGACCGTTTACGTCCCTAGCGTCACCGTCCACACCACATCAACGTCCCACTGATTCACCCGTGCCTTCAGCGCGATCCCATCCCTCTCGATTGACTGCGAACACCGACTCACTGCAGATCGACCCATCGCATGATCATTCAATAAGTTTCTCAAAATTGAATGATGGTCGTTGCCGCGCTTCCTCCGATCGTTAACGCCAACTATTGGAACTTCCGTGCTCTGCCGTCCGACTTAAGCGAAAGTTGAAATCGTCTCAAAGAGCAACGAATCAAAGTCAATCGCAGTAAACTGAAAGTTAACGCGAACGTAAAACTTGACAAATATGTTATACAATCACTTTAATTCCGATTCAAAGTTCATTGATCGCATCAATTGAGAATTTGCCGAATGAATCCATTCGCAGCCGAAAGGGATTGTCCAATTGATTCGTGAGCGTAAACGATGATTCGAAACGAACAAGAGTACCAAGAAGCTTCCGAACGTTTGGCGGCCGAAGAAGAACGAATCGAGCTC
>JBEIRZ010000435.1:0-3713 GCA_040375695.1 Planctomycetaceae bacterium | reverse complement strand
GGGTTTGGCGGTGAGGGGGCAGCAAGCGAGCCTTCGGCATCGCTTCAACAGCTTGAGCAATCGTGTCGCTTGGGTCGGATGGGTGCGTCTTGGTCGACATCGCCGGTAAGCCTCGGTCAGGAAAATTCCTTGAGCATCGGAACTACCAGATCGGGCGGGTCAGCGTCCAGATGGGAAACGGGCGTGGGTTCCGGGTAACGAGGCCCAATCCCAGAACGGATCGAGCAGGGTTGGCAGGCCCTGCCCAGCGACCTGGGTCGTTTCACGGGAAACCGCAGACTGCGGTCAACCGGTTCGAGCCGTTTGCGATCGAGGTGCCGCCGATCGACCGGTATGGGATTGCGGCTGGCTGGCGAGCATTCGCCCTTGCTGTTGGTCTCGTGCTGCTGGTCTCGTGACGGAGTCTTGCGATCGGACGTGGGAACCAGTCTTGCGATCGGTTGCGGGAACCAGTCTTGCGATCGGTCGTGGGAACCAGTCTCGCTCGGACGTGGGAACCAGTCTTGCGATCGGGATCGGCCCCGGCGTAGGTTTCCCGTGAAACAAGGACGTTGCACATCGACAGGGAAGCGATCGCCGAAGTGGTAGCGGAAGCCGAAGCGAAACGGATCATCTGCGTCGTCAACCAGAAGGGTGGCGTCGGCAAGACGACGACCGCGGTCAATCTGGCGGCGGCGATGGCCAAGGCGGGGCACCGCACGTTGCTGATCGACATGGACCCGCAGTGCAACGCGACCGGGGCCTTGGGTTGCAAGGTCGCCCCGCGACACCCGTTGATCGCCGACACACCGATCGCCGAAAGCCTGCTGCGAACGTCCGTCGAATCGCTCGACCTGCTCCCCGGAAGCCGCTCCTTTCAGGACGTCGATCGGCTCGCCCAGAGCGACGGGCCGGAGCGGGTGAAGGTGCGAGAGCGGATCGATTCGCTGCACGCCGAATATCGCTTTTTGCTGATCGATTGCCCGCCGACGCTGGGGACGTTGACCGAAGCGGCGTTGACCGCCAGCACCGAAGTCCTGATCCCGATCCAATGCGAATACTTCGCGATGGAGGGTTTGTCGCAACTGATCCAAGTGATCCGCCGGGTGATCCAGCGCACCGACGGGAGGCTGGCCTTCGGCGGGATCTTGCTGACGATGTACGACCCGTACCTGGAGCTAACCGGTGAGGTCGACGCCGAGGTGCGGGACTTCTTCGGCGACATCGTTTTTGACACCGTGGTGCCGCGTGACGTCAGTCTCAGCGAAGCGCCAAGCCACGGGCTGAGCGTCTTTGACTATGCGCCGCGGAGCCGCGGGGCGTATGCCTACACCCAACTCTGCATGGAGGTTTTGGAACGTGACTAATCCTCACCCGACAGGCAAGGACCGAAGGCTAGGCCGCGGTTTGGCCGCGTTGCTTGGAACGCCGCTTGACGACGAGCCGGCATCGCCACAGGAAGCGACCGCGGCGATCCAGCGGGCGGCGTCGCAACAATCGGCGGCCCGACCTGTCACGGCCGCGGCCACGATCCCGGCGACCCCATCGGCAACCGCGGCGGGGATCGCGGCATCGACCGGCAGCGACCCCGGTTCGCTGATCGACTTGCCCGTCGACAAGATCGATCCCAACCCGTTCCAGCCCCGCCGCGACTTCAACCCCGAAGAGATCGCGTCGCTCGCCGAGAGCCTCAAACGTCATGAACAGCTCCAGCCGATCCTCGTCCGCAAGGTCGGCCAACGCTACCAACTGATCAGCGGCGAAAGGCGGTTGCGGGCTTCGGTCCACGCCGGTCGCGGCACCGTCCGCGCGGAGGTGCGTGAGGCGGATGACCGGCTCGTCGCCGAGCTGGCGATCGTCGAGAACATGCAGCGCAAGGACCTGAACCCGGTCGAGAAGGCGCTGTCGTTCAAGCGGTACATCGACCAGCACCAGTGCAAGCAGGACGTGCTGGCGACCCGATTGGGGCTTGATCGCAGCACCGTCGCTAACCTGATGCGGCTGCTCGAATTACCCCAAGACCTGCTCGACGCCATCCAACAGGGGACGCTGACCGCCGGCCACGCGCGGGCGCTGTTGCCGATCGGCGATGAAGAACAACAGCGGAAGCTCGCCCGCCAAATCCAAGAGGAAGGGTGGAGCGTCCGGATGGTCGAGACGCACGTCAACGAAGTGCTCCGTGCGGAAGAGCCCGATCTCGAATCGATCCCCATCGGCGGCACCGGCACCGGTGGCACGGTGAATGCAAAAGGGCGGGCCAAACGGAGCGTCACCGCACACATCGATTCGTTGCAAACCGAGCTGCGTCACCAATTGGGGACGAAGGTCGAGATTCGTCAAACGAGTCGCGGGAAGGGAAAGATCACGATCCACTTCAGCAGCGCCGAAGAGTTCGAGAGGCTCCGCGCGGTCCTCGCTGACCAAAGCACGCCGAGGCTCAAGCTGGCCGGTTGAGCCGCAGCGATGTGGCCGGTCCGACCGAACGTTTGCGACGCGACGCGAAGGCTTGCGGGGGCGACACGAAAGCCAGCGAAGCCATTCGAATCGTTGCGACGCCAGTCGAAAGGATGCGATGCGGCGCGGGTCGGCGAATCGAGCCGAGCCGCTTACGCCAACGGCTTGTTTGCCCTATCCCGGAGTTTTCCCGCCATCGACAATCCGTGGCGGGGCTGATGAATTCGGCGTTATTCTTTTCGGAATTTTCTTGCAGTCGCTTCGGGCATCGCGTAATTTGCAGGCGTCATTTCGAGCAACTTTGACTCTTCATCTCGGATCTCGACGTACGGTTTCGCATCGCCTTGGCTAACATCGCCGAGCGTGATGTCGGTACCGATACGACCCGCCTACAGTTGTTGAACGACGGTGATTGACCATCCGAATCACCTCGGTATCAACCCCCACCCATTTGGTCATCACGGTTGAACGCGGCGTCCGTCGCCCCAGTCGGGTTGTCGGATAGCATGCGCTTGATGGGTCGATTCGATCGCATTATCCGATTGCACGTTCGGCAAGCAGGGGTGCCTTCGACGCGCGCTCGCGGTCGCGAGACGAGTGAGCCGCTCGGCATTTCTTGATTTGCTAGCGTTGCCATGTTGGTTCGTTAATTATGCAGCGGAGCTGACTTTGCGTCGGGGCCCGACCGATCGATGACTTGCCGTTGGCACGCGATGTGCGTAGTAGTTCCGATCGAAAGGGTACTTCGCAAAACGGTTGCCGTCCCACCCCCGCTCAAGCCGTACCGCGCCTAAGCGGTACCCCGCCTAACCCAAGCGGCCGTGAGATTGCCACGGCTAGCGTCACCGTCGTTTTTTTCTTGGTCCTTTTTAAGGAGTGCATGATGGGTTTACGTTCGATCCGGGCCGGCTTCACGCTGGTCGAGCTCTTGGTGGTGATCGCGATCATCGGGGTGATGGTGGGGCTGCTGCTGCCTGCCGTGCAATCGGCTCGCGAGGCGGCGAGGCGGATGCAGTGTCAGAACAACATGAAGCAGCTCGGTCTGGCCCTTCACAATCACGAGTCGACATTCAAAAAGTTTCCCCCCGCGGGAGAAGGGTACTCGATGTGTTTGAGCGCCGCCGGGGGGGCGGGTAGCAAGCAGATCTTGGATTCCAACGGGCTGTTGGATCTGTTGCCCTACATCGAACAGCAGAACCTGTTCGATCGTTTCAACCGCAAAGAGGCTAGGGCGTTGGTCCCCAATGCGATGCGAAACTCCAACGGGGTGTTGGTCGGCG
>JBEIRZ010000479.1:0-3151 GCA_040375695.1 Planctomycetaceae bacterium | reverse complement strand
CTGTAATTTCCTCAGATTGCGATTACTGGTCGTGGCACCGCTGGTCATGCTCGGGATTTCATCCGGAAACCATTTACCTAGTCAGCCATCGAGCGATTAAATCAAGTGAATCTTGTCAAAGAGTGCTACGGGAATTCCACCGATTCGACATAAACCAGACTCCCGGCGGCCACTTATTTGATGAAGAAGAAAAGTGTCTTCTATGCGGCAATCGCACGACCGACGATCCGGAATCTTGCGAGTCAGTTCAATTAAGAAAAGGCTCAATGACATGAAACTATACGCATTCAATGGGTTTCGCTACGCGATCAAACCTCGAATGGAACGGTCAACGGTTCCGAAGATTATTGCAGTCGAGTACCCGTTTAAAAATAACTGGCGAGCGTCGGACGCGGACGAGTTTTCGAAATCGATTGTCGAACCGTGCTACGTTTTCGGTTTCTCGGACGGTGCCGAAATGGCCGCACGATTGGCAGCGATCAACTCAAATGTAAAGGCCGCTTTCATTCACTCAATCAACGTAGTGAATATCAAAGTTCAGCCGCACGTTCGTTTATTCTGCTACGCCACGACGAAAGATCGAACGGGCACTTATGGCCGAACTTTGCATTTCTTCAATCGGCAGACTTGTCCAGCATCGCTCGCCTTGCTGGATACGAAGATTTTTGGACCCCCGGCGACGAAATTTGAAATTCGCTTTATGCGCCCGCTTTGTCATCAGTTCCACAATTGCCTCGAATATCACCTTCCGATTGACATTGAGCGAATGCTTAAAAATGGTATTGGACTCTAAGATTCAAGCAATCCGCGATTACTTCGGCGTAATCGATCCAGAAGACTGGACGTTTATTACGCCGGCCGAAATTGCCTCACTTCCAAACGTCGGGCCGGCGACGGTCAACCACCTTCGTTTAATGCTGGCCAACCGCGGCTTGACGCTCCACGAAGACGGCACGCCGGAATACTGGCAATCTGAATTGTCGATCAAACGCGGGGCCAGCCAGATATCGCAAACGGACGGCGTTTTGTTATCACCGCTGAAAATTTACGTTGATACCGCGGAACAGCAGCCGTTTACGTTCCAGGGATTCAAGGCGGACGCGGCGCAGGGACATAAACCTCTAGCAGTCCAATGGGAGAAAAAGCACCTCGGCCCGACTCACGGCGATTACACCGCGGAGGGTCTCGAAGATTATTGCCATGTAGAGCGCAAGGGAATGGGAGACTGGCACGGAACCGTTCTCGGGTGGGGTGATCGGCTGGAACAATTTACGCGGACGCTCGAATACTTGGCCGAAATCCCGCTCGGCTTGATCGTCACGGAATGCACGCTCGGGCAGGCATTGGAGCGCATGCCCGAAAACGGAAAGAAAAGCAAATCAGAAAATCAAAAAATTTTCTTTCGGCGGGTAATGGCGTGGCTTGCGGATTACGGGGTGCCGTGGATATTCTGTGACACTCGACGACTAGCCGAACAGGTAACTTTTCGACATCTTGAAAGAACTCGGAGGAAATTGGCCGAAGAACAAAAGCGAACGCAGAAACTAGCAGCGATCGAGAATTACGAACTTTAACCATCACCACAAAAAAGAAAGAAGCATGAAACGCAAAGTAATTGGAACGGCGGTCAACATCGCACAAAAGGGCCAGGCGGTGGAAGTTATTGTGAGCCTCCCGCAATTCGCGGAAACTGACGCGCCGGTCAAAACAGAAGCGGCCCCGGCGTCGCAATCGCCGACGAAATCCGAAACTGATCTACTCGACGCGATCTATCGATCGGAATTGTCTATCCGCGAAATTAAGGCCGAAATTGACGAATACGTCTCGAAATTCGACCGATTGCAATTGCAATATCAGGAAGCGTCGAACGCCCGTACCGAATTGCTGCGCGATCTGCCGGCCCAATTGATCGCGGTTCGGCAAAACAGGCCGATCGATGAAATACGAGCCGAAGCGGAACGACTGGAAACCGGCGGGGCCGCGGACGACAGCGATGGGCCGACCGAAGTCCTGATCGCCAGTTCCGACCCGTCGGTTCTGCCAGGGGCGGGCAATCCTGATCCCGAATACGTCGACGACGGCGCGTGGCGAGGATTCGACGCGCGGGCGGCGATCGAGGGGATCGAGCGACTTGGAGAGGGCCGATTGAACGCGATAGTCGCAGAATATCCCACCCTGGGAGACTTGGCCGACGCGAAAGAACGGGCCAAGTTGGAAAAAAAACCGTTTATGAACATGCTTCCGAAAGGCACCGGGCCGAAGGTGGCGGCAGGTATCGAATCCGTCCTGGATGCAGCCGCGGCCGGAAAACTGAAAGCCAAACTGTCGCCGGTCGCTAGTCCGAGCGATCCGAACGTATCGAAAGACGCCCGAATGGCTCGGTCAATCTACCGATCGGTCTCCGCTCTCACCGAAGACGAATTGCGCGACGGGGCGGACGAAAACTGGGTCGACGGATCGGAAGCATGGAACGCGGGAAAAACTATTGACGACGCGGCGTCGCTCGGGCTGGAAATGTCGGCCATGACAAGCTGGATCCGCGGGTGGGCTTGCACCGAACGGTATTCTGCCAGGGTGGGTTCGTCCGCGGCGGTTGTCGAGGAAACGGCGGACGGCGACAAAGTCGATAAGACACCGGAAAGCGACAACGACGCCACCGCATACAACTCGGCCGAAGTCTATGACGAAAAACACCTGAAATTCGTCAGGGACATGCTGAAATGGTTTGCCGACGGCAGGAAAGGCGAAGCGAATAGGCGATCGGCGTCAAACGTCGACTTGTGGGATCTTGGGTTATGGTCGTTTGGAAACGATGAGCCGGCGGAGGAGTGCCCGGTGGAATATGAAAAGCCAAGCGGCGAATGGGGAAAGATGCAAGAATCCGACCAAGTAGACTGGCTACGCGGTTGGTATTTCGGCTCAATTGCAAAAGAGGTCGATCCTAAGTTCACCAAGGCCAAGGAATCGGCGACCACCGAACCACCCCTGGCAGCAAAACCACCCCGCACCCTCGCCGACGTTATCGCCGAAATCGAGGCGGAACCATCGCCGCGGAAGTCAAAGGCGAATCAACTAGCCTACGGGAAGGGATATTCCGCGGGGATTATGAAAACTGGAATAACGACGTGTCCGTATGACGCGGCACTATCGG